>JAYVPE010000581.1:0-13855 GCA_043757575.1 Pirellula sp. | reverse complement strand
GAACAAACGCGAAGCGTCGATTATAGCCAGCCGTTCGAAGCCGGACCGCTACAAGCTGGATTCGATGAGTATTTCGGAATCAGTGCATCGCTCGATATGGTCCCCTATGTCTATCTTAAAAACGATTCCGTTACTGAAATGCCTTCTATCGATAAATCGTTTGGTATGCGATCCGCAACGGATAAGAGCCAAACTCGCCTTGGCCCTGGTTCTCCGAACTTCACCGCCGAGGAGGTCCTCCCCCGTCTAACCAATGAAGCAATCGCCTATCTCGAACGCCGTTCGGCCAATCACCGCGACCAACCTTTTTTTCTATATGTTCCATTTGCATCGCCTCATACTCCGATCGCCCCAAGCCAAGGTTGGGAGGGAAAGAGCGGTTTGAATCCGTATGCTGATTTCGTCATGCAACAAGACGATTGCATCGGACGGATCCTCAATGCGATAGAACAGTGCAATCTGGACAAGGAAACAATCCTCTTTTTCACAAGCGACAACGGTTGTTCGCCTCAAGCGGATCTTCCAAAACTTCGCGAGTTGGGACACGATCCCTGCCGACCTTTCCGCGGGCACAAAGCCGATATTTATGAAGGAGGCCATCGCGTGCCGATGATTGTGCGTTGGCCTGGAGTCATCGCACCCAACACAACGGCAACTCAAACTGTATGCTTAACGGACCTGTTTGCAACCGTTGCCGATTCGATCGGAGTTCCATTGCCGACCGATTCGGCTCCTGATAGTTTTAGTTGGGTATCGCTTTTTAAAACCCCCTCGGCTCCGCACGTTCGGCCTTCGACGATCCATCATTCGATCAATGGTTCGTTTGCAATCCGCAAAGGACGCTACAAGCTTTGCTTTTGTCCTGACTCTGGCGGCTGGAGCGATCCGAAGCCCAAGGCAAAACCGAACTTTGAAGACGGACTACAATTATTTGATTTGGAACAGGATCTTCAAGAAACCAAGAATCTCGCTAACGATTTCCCAGAACTCGTTAAGGAGCTCTCGGTGGAAATGGAACAATGCATCAAACAAGGCAGGAGTACACCAGGAGCAAAACTCCAAAATGACGTGCCTGTTCAACTCTGGAAACACGCCCGAACACCCGAAGACTGAAGTCTCTGAGCGCGTCCACGAATACGACAGGCCGCAACTACTTTTTCTCTCGCGATTGACGACCGAGCCATTGATACAAGTCAGGAGATGCATATGCAGCAGACCATGAATTGTGGCCGATATTCTCTAAGCTGGTAAAGCGTACCGATTGGCTGCCAGCTTGCTCGATCGCCCGGACCAATACTTCGTTGGACTTAAACACTTGATCTTGGTCGCCGCAAAAGACCCAGATTGGGAGCAATTTGAGATTTTCCGCATCCTTTAGATCACCGCGCCCGCAAATCGGAACAACGGCAGCAAACCTTTCGGGATGGTCGGCTGCCATTCGCCATGAACCTGAGCCACCCATGCTCAGGCCAGTCAAATAGATATGATTTTTGTCGGCTCCAAATTTATCTACAATCGAAGTAAGCAGTTCGATGAGGCGAGCCTGTTGAGTGGCGCTACTCCAATTGTCTTCCTTGGGGCACTGCGGCGACAATAGTATATAAGGCAGCTTCTCACCCCGAGAAACCAATAGTGGCGGCCCCCATTTCGCAACAACGCTCAGCGGGCCATCACTCTCGCCGCGTCCGTGCAAGAAAAGCATCACAGGCAAAGGAGCGCCAGGCTTGTAGCCTTCTGGCAAAAAGAGCAGATAGGGCATTTCAGACGAATCGGAGGTTTTGAAGCGCTGTTCGACTTGCTGACCCGGTGCGGGGTCCGCTGATCGAACAGATGCATAGGGCAAACAGCACAGTAAGATCACGATCGTAAAACATCGAATCGATTTCATTTATTTTCTCATAAAGTAGTGGATGGATTGGTATTGACCTAACATGCCCGAGTGTGACCCCGAGCGCGTTTCATTCGCAAAAATCAACGTCCCCCGGCCCAGACGATGCCGTTGACTAATACCTCTAAGAATACTTTGTCAGAAAAAGTGTCGCTTGAGTGCCCGTAGGAGGTGCCGAAGACGCGACCTTTGCCATACTGATTCGTCCAGAAGACAGGATGCTCGTCTCCGCTCTTTTCACTTTTGGAAGTCGCCAGTACCGTCGTATTAGGCCATACTTTTTCGATGATATACAACTCGTCCATTGCTGATTTGTAGTCGGTTGGGAAACCTTTCATGATCGAATGATCACCCTTGACTACCGATACTGGGTAACGGCTTTGATGATCGTGGCGGCGACTGGTGACGCCCAAAAATTCGCGCCAATCATCGATCTTGGCCGACCGATAAGTGTGCATCGCGCAATGAATAACTACTGCATTGACCCCTTCGAAATGCGGTTTGGTGATGCTGCGTATGTACTCTTCATCGTTGGTATCCGCAAAGCACTCGTTGTGAATGACTACGTCAAAGCCCTCGAACCATTTCGGGTTCTTGTAGAGGTCGATCATGGCTTTTGTCCCATTACCGCCTTGGTTCATGATTGTCCAATCAATTGGGATGCCTTTTTTCTGTGCAGCTAACTGCATCGCTTTGCTTTGGAAATCGTAATCGTGACAGCATCCTCCAGTCACAAGTAGGACCGAAAGGTTTTTCTTTGCTTGCTTGGGACTGGCGTCGGCCAACGGCGATTGGGCCAAAGAGAGATCGGCTACAAACAAAACAAGAAGCGTTGAACAAAAAATTATTCGAACTGCGGAATGGGTTGAGTTCATCTGTTGGACCATGTGGGTTGACGGAGAGGGAAGTCGCGGCGATGGAAGGGGGCGGCACGAATTTTCGAGCCGATTTGTCGGATGCGGCGAACGGTCGCGAATCCAATAGTATACTCCAGGCGGGCCAAGAGGGGGCTCATCAACTGCTTGCTTTAAAAGTTCCATCGGGATCTGTATGAGTTGTACCGGTTAATTGGGTTTTTTTTCGGAATCCAAAAATCTTTTGCAGGTCGTATCAGCTTTCGAACCCTTGTGTTGGACTGCGGCTTAAGTTTCTAAAGCAGGTGTGCATTTGATTTGAGAGCTCTGCCGGTCGTGTGCATCTTGCGGTTCGATTCTGAAAGCCCCTTCCTTTACTTTCAATTTTAACGATGACCATGATACGTATCGAATGTGTTCGCGATGCTGTAAGACTCGAATCCCTGAAGAGCGACTTTGATCGCTTGTCCAATGGAGCGGAGATGCGACGACTCAGTTGGCTCATGCCGTGGTGGGGTGCGTACCAAGCTACTCATCAACTGCATGTCCTCGTTGCTTATCGCGGAGAAAGCGTGTGCGGTATACTTCCGTTAGCGGAAAAAACTTCAGCCCTAACTGGTCGATCATTGGTTTTTATGGGGAGCGGTAAAGTTTGTTCGGATGACATGGGCATTCTTGCAGAATCCGTGGATAGCGAGGAACTCGCGGCGGCATTTGCAAACTGGCTAGTCGAATCTCCCGACTGTTGCAGATGGGATCACCTTGATCTCGACGGCGTTCGAGAAGACAATCAAACGATGGACTGTTTTGGGCAATTTATCGAGGCGTTAACTGGCTCCCAAATCGAACGCAAACGTAGTCCAAATTGTTGGGCAGCCTCGTTGGCTGGAGGTCAAGTTGCCTATTTGAGCCGATTGACCTATCGAGCTCGCAAACTCTTTCGCAATGCTGAAGCCGCCATTGAATCTGGCAAAGGGACGTTTGAAATCGCTCAATCACAGGAACAGGCACTTGAATTCACACACGAGATCGATCGCATACATCAGGCGAGATGGAAAGAAAAAGGGATTGACGGATGTTTTTCATCGACTGAATTTAGCGATTTTTTGAACGAGGCAATTCGAGCGATGTGGCAAGATCCATGGAGCCCTGAGAATGTCGCGGCCGAAGCGGTCTTGCCCTCCAATAGTCAGAGAGTTCTGGTCGGACTTGTTCGAATCAATGGCATTATTGCTGCCGGAGCCATTGGCTTTCGCGAACGAGATTCCCTCGCGATGTATTTGGTAGGAATGAATCCTGAGTTCACTGAAAGCCGGCCAGGCTGGATGCTCAACAATTGCTTTATCAAGCATGCAATTGAAATAGGTTGTACGAGTTTTGACTTCTTGCGAGGTGACGAGGAATACAAAGAACGGCTAGGTGGCGTGCCTACCGTCCAACACCGTTGGATTATCCCTGCGAATCGATTGACTTCTCAAGTGCGAAACGTTGCGTATCGAACTGCGGTGAGCGTCAAAAAATGGTGGGAAAACAAGGCTCCTACACCTACACAGTAATCTTAGTTCCGATGGGCAACTGTCCAGCAGTTAACCAAACGACTCGTCTGCACTTGGGAAAGTTCCTTTCTGCACGTCTTCACAGTACTGATGAACAGCCCGTGACGACTCGCTTCGAAGATCAGTATAACGGCGAACAAATTTCGGAACATAACCACTATTCCAACCGAGCATGTCGTTGGTCACCAGTACTTGACCATCGCAATGAGGTCCTGCGCCAATTCCAATTGTCGGAATACTCAACTGCTCAGTAACGAGCTTGGCTAGGTCGGGCGGAACGCATTCCATCAATACGCAAAATGCGCCAGACTGCTCGGCTGCTTTGGCGTCTTCCATCAATTGGTCTGCATCACGCTGCACTCGGTAGCCACCGAGCGCATGAACACTTTGCGGTCGAAGTCCAATGTGCGCAATCGTGGGTATGCCAGCGTCAACGAGCGCTCGAATTGCGGCTGCCTGCTGATGCCCCCCTTCCATCTTGACCGCTTGGCATTGCGTTCGTTTCATAATGGCCGCGGCGGACTCTACCGTGTGCTCTATGCTAAGTTGGCCTACCGGAAATGGTAAATCGACCACTACCATGGCTCGTTCTGTTGCCCTAGCTACCATTTCTCCGTGATAGATGATCTCGTCCAAAGTGACGGGAATGGTTGTCGACTTGCCCTGCACTACCATTCCTAACGAGTCCCCAACGAGGATACAGTCGACTTTCGCTTCGTCCAGCATTTGTGCTGTTGGATAATCGTATGCCGTCAGCATGGTGATACGTTGCCCCTTGCGCTTCATCGATTGCAGCGTTTTGACTGTGACTCGCTGGGGTTTGTCGTTCATGTTTCGCGCGAAATCCTAGTTTTGCGGATGTTTTTCAACTTCCTCGTTTTGTTCGATTGGGATTAGATTCAACAACTTATCCTAGCAACAAAGAAATCAAAATGGGGAAGGCACTTTGATTCCGATTTTATTACACTAAGAGCCAGCAAACCGATTCCCTCAGGCCAAGTCACCTCTTGCAAATCCTCGCCATTATGAAAAGACGCCGTTTCCTGTCCCAATCCACCGTTGGCATCGCAGCAGCACATTTCGTCACGACCCCCTCGCGAGTAAACTCAGCGACACGCGATGAACCGCAGCGAGTCGTTATCGGCCTGATGGGGCTCAATCGTGGCAAAGACCTCGCCGCCAACCTGTTGAAAATTCCAGGGGTCGAGATCAAGTATGCGTGTGATATTGATTCCAAACGAGCTGCGGCTGGTGCCAAATTCATTTCCGAATCAGGCGGACGCCCCGAAGCAATACAAGACTTCCGCCGTATCCTCGACGACAAAGAAGTCGATGCATTGGTATGTGCCGCACCAAATCATTGGCATGGGCCAGCTACCATTCTCGGCTGTAAAGCGGGTAAACACGTCTATGTCGAAAAGCCCGCTTGTCATAACCCTCAAGAAGGAGAATGGATGGTTCGCGCCGCTCAACAAAATAACCGCTGCGTTCAAGTCGGTAACCAACGCCGTAGCAGCCCAGGCTATCAAGCAGCCATCGCAAAGCTTCACGGCGGCTTCTTGGGCAAAGTCTATTTAGCCCGAGCGTTCTTCAATCGCTTGCGAGGCTCCATCGGTGTGAAGACGGATGCAGCACCGCCCGAATCGCTCGATTACGAACTCTGGCAAGGGCCTGCTCCGCGTCGACCCTATCGCGAAAACATTCTGCATTACAATTGGCATTGGTTCTGGCATTGGGGCAACGGCGAGTTGGGTAACAACGGCGTGCATGGCCTGGATGTCTGCCGATGGGGATTGCAAGCCAGTTATCCCATCCGAACTGTTTCCAACGGAGGCCGATACTGCTTCCAGGACGATCAGGAAACTCCCGATACGCAAGACGTTTCATGGCAGTTTGAGGGTGGCAAGCAGATCTCCTACCAAGGTGTCTCGTGCTCCCAACATGCCCCCGGCCCATTTGTTTCATTCTACGGAACGGAAGGGTATATGGAAATCGAAGCGGACGGTAGTTACAAGATTTTCAACTCAGCCAACAAGGTGGTCGATTCTGGCGAAAAGACGAGCGATGGACAGCCCGAGCACATGCAAAACTTTATCGACTGCATTCGTGCAAACGATCCATCGAAACTCAGCCAGCCTATCCTCAGCGGTCACCAAAGTACATTATTGTGCCATTTAGGAAATGTTGCATATCGAACCGATCGAGTTATTCATTCGAAGAGTACCGACGGCCATTGGAGCGATGATGGGATCCCGAAAAACCTTTGGCGCCGAGACTACGATCCGAAGTGGGAAACGCAGATATCCAGTTAATAGGTATGTCAGCCTTTCCTCTAGCTGACAAACCAACGTTGTACGATCGCGGAGCAATCGGCCACAATTATACAAAATGCGGTTGCTGCGTGGCCGCTTCCATGATCCGTTGTTCGGTTGCTTCCTCGCGGGTAAACTCGCCCGTGATGACCCCTTCGCAAAGCACCAATATTCTATCGCTGACCGTTAGCAACTCAGGGAGCTCAGACGAAGTTACAATGATTGCGACCCCTTCTGCTGCAAGCTGCTCCATCAACTGGTAGAGTTCGGCTTTCGCTCCGATGTCGACGCCGCGGGTCGGATCATCCAACAGGAGAATGCTCGGCTTGGTCAACATGCACCGGCCGATGATGCACTTCTGTTGGTTGCCTCCGCTCAAGCTCGTAATCATCGCTTCAGGCCCGCTCGACTTGATCGCCAATGAACGGATCTGCTTATCCGTCGCAGCCAGTTCGCGCAACCGATTCAAAACCCCTGCGGTCGAGCAATTCTGCAAGGAACAAAGGGTCGTGTTCTCGCGAACCGTCATCTGGGCGAACAGACCGAGCCTTTTGCGATCCTCGGTAACCATAGCAATGCCCGCCTTCATCGCTTCGGCAGGATGAGTGAAACGCTCTTTTTTGCCCTGCACAAACAACTGCCCTTGAGGCTGGACCGAGCTAGCTCCGAAAAGGCACTCCAGCAACTCCGTACGTCCGGCTCCCATGAGCCCAGCAAAGCCGAGAATCTCACCTTGATGCATCTTAAAAGAAACATCTTTCAGTCGCCACCCGCGTGGATGGCCAGGCCACGCCAGCGACAGACTTATGGTTTCCAAGACAACACTCGAAGCCTGATTGCTTTGGCGACGACGTGCTGGCTCGATATCGCGACCGACCATGAGGTGTGCAATCGAACGTGGCGTTGCGTCCGCTCGGTTAACGGTTTGCACAAACTGACCGTCTCGCAAAACAGTGATACGGTCAGCGAGCCGGAAGACCTCATCCATCTTGTGCGATATGTACAGAATCGTGACCCCGCGTTTCCGCAATCGGTCGATCACGCCATACAGACGAGCGACCTCCGATTCGGTCAGAGCGCTAGTCGGCTCATCCATGATCAATATTTCTGCCTCCAGCGAGATCGCTTTGGCAATCTCCACCAACTGTTGATCGCCGACACGGAGCGAACTCACCAACGCCCTTGGAGATATATTGGATTCGAGTTGTGCAAGCAACTCGGCAGCACGTCGATCCATCGCAACTTGATTGAGTATGCCAAGGGCTCGCTTCGTTTCCCGACCCAAGAAGATATTTGCGGAGACGCTCAACTGCTCTACCAAATTCAACTCTTGATGTATAATGCCAATACCGGCATCCTCGGCTTCACGAGTACTCTTGAAACGAACGAGCTTGCCTCGCAAAAACAGCTCTCCCTCGTACTCGCTAACTACTCCTGACAGGATCTTCATTAATGTGCTCTTGCCTGCCCCGTTTTCACCCATGACGGCATGCAGCTCACCTGGCAAGACGTCGAAGCTCACGTTGTTCAATGCTCGAACGGCATTAAATTGCTTGCCAATTCCGTGAATAGAAATAACCGGAGTTGACTCTGTTATCATTCGTTATTTCTCGACTTTCATGCTCGCTTGGCCCGAATTTCCATCACACCACGCACCACCAGAATGCATGCAACGCTTGCACCGAAAGCGACAGCGTGCAGCGAAGAAAACCAAGGTTTATCTCGAAAAAAGAGCAGAAAGGAAATGCCGGTGAGAATACTTAACACCGGAACACAAGCCCATCCGATCGGAGTGGCAAAAAATGTCCTAGCCCTAGCTGACCCTATACGCTGACTAAACGTAACCGCCATCACGACAACGATACCCACGATCATGCCTTCGTAAACATCGGCTCCCGACCCAACAATTTTGTTTACGGAATCGATAACCGTTTTCAAGAACAAGCAACCAAGTATGGTACCAGGGATGGTACCTATTCCACCTTGTAGAGAGCAGCCACCGATTACCGATGCGGCAATCGCGTTCAACTCATAGCCGCGCGCCAAGATGTCGGGCTTGGCTGAACCCGAGTCAGCAAAATAGACAATGCCAACCATCGATGCCGATACCGAACCGATTACGTACGCAAGCCATTTGAGTCGCTCAGTGCGAATCCCACTCAGTCTAGCAGCCTGTTCATTGCCACCCATCGCATGGAGATGGCGTCCGATAACAGTTCGACTCATCAGAAACCAAATCGCAAAGGCTAAAATGAGGAACACAATAGAAACGTAACGAACATCTTTCAACGATTCTCGAAGAGCAAGGTCTGGGAAATCGATCTGTGATTTGTTGTTTGTCACCGCCAGAGTCACGCCTCGGCTGAAACTGCGAAGTCCCACCAGCGTTGCCAGCGTTGCAATGAACGGCGGCAATCCAACGCAGGTGATCAACCATGCGTGAAGCGTTCCAACCATGGCCCCCGACAGCAGTGTTCCCAGAACGGCCACGAATACCGCCCAGGTTGCAATGTGCCCTTCTCGAAAGCCGGTCGGATCCAGCACAATCAACAGCGAGCCGAAGACAGTCGCGCTCATCGCAATCACCGAACCGCTCGACAAATCAATCCCGCCCGAAATGATAATAATGGCGCTCCCAAGCGCAAAAAAACCTAGCAGTACCGAGTTGCGAATGATGATTTCAGCCGCATCGCGAGGATTATTCCAGTACGTATGACCGGGATCTAGCAAAACCGTAACTAAAACGACCGATAGCCATGCTAAAATCAGCTTGAATTCAACGGTGGACCAGAGACGAAAAAGAAGGCCTGGTTTCTGAGAATTCATGCATTATACCTACTTCGGATAATTATTTGGTACAGGCCCGCAGCGCAAGCAAGGAAAATGCCTCAAAGCTGTGCGACTTTTACCTTCGAAAACTGGATAAACTATCAATTCCCTCGCTGACGGGCTTGTTGATTTAATGTGATTGACAAAAATAGTAATTAGCCGATGGGCGTTAGCCCCGGTTGTTGGCGAGTCAACCGACGCTAACGCGTTGCGGCTAATTAAATCAACAAACCGTAACGCCTCAGGCACCGTAACGCCTCAGGCATGGATCTCGTTGGTATTTAAAACGGAAACACCTAAAAAACTTGCGCACCGCCCTAGGAACTTGTTAGGCCATACTGCTTAAGCCACTCTTGAAACTTGCTCATAGAAATGAACTCGACGCCCGTACCAAACTCAGTGAACATCTCTGCTTTGAGAGCGGAGCCGCTGTCCGGAACAACCACTTTCAGGCCAGTATCCAAAATATCTCCGCCCGGTGTACCCATGTTTGGGAACATTTCTTTTACCGTCTTGTCATCTTTTCCTAGCTTAGCAAAACAGTAACGCACCGAGTCGTAGCCCATACCGAAAGGATTTTGCACTACCATGGCATCGATCATTCCATCGCCCATTTGCTGGATAGCAAGTTGCTCTGCATCGAAAGTAACAATCGTCATCTTTTCGCGTAACTTGCGTTCTTTTACGACGTCTACGATGGCCGGAGCATTGTAAGACCAGATGCCAACGAGAATCGACAGATTCGGATTCTGGTCAATGCTCTGCCGTACATTGTCGCGGGCTCGCTGGCGGTCCGTGTCATCTATACGGCGGGCAATTTGTTTGAATTTAGACCCAACGGATGCGGTGAACCCGTCCATGCGCTGAATAGCGTTCAATTGGCTATCCAATCCAACAAATTGAACATACTCGCCGCCATCGACTTTGAGATTCTTCGCAGCAGTGCCGAGAACTTTGCCACCCTTTTCGTTATCGGTTCCGACATAGAATTCGCGATTAGAACGAAGTTTCTCATCCAAGTCGCTGTCGAAGCAACCAATAATAATCCCCTTGGCCTTCAATTTTTTCAATTCATCTGCGACTGCTGGATTGGATGCTGATGTCGGCGAGATGACGACAGCGACAATGTCGCTCTGCGTGCCATACTGTCGAAGCTTTTCGATTTGCCCCTGATCGGTACCGTCGTTCGTATCCATGCTGGCGGACAGTCCAGCCTCCGCAAGCTTAAGGTCCGCAGATGCCTTGACGATGCCTGCTCGAGCTGCATCCCAAAAAGGGGAGTCGGTATTGTTGAGTAGAACGATACGTTTTAAGCCACTAATTTTACCTGTGTTTTCTACAGCCGCATTGGCCGGCCCGGTTGATTTGCCAGCCGGCGAGATCTTGCTGTCAGAATTAGTGCAGCCAACAAAGAGGAAGCTGCCCATTAGCAGTGAGAGAACTACTGTCGGTTTTCGCAACATATCAGGGACCTACACATCAAAGAGGTGTAAAATAATGCCATTACCAAAGCAATGGCGGAGCTGTTTGGTTCCGCCACACTTCAAAACCATTGAAGACTTAGCGGGGTTTATCGATATGTAGTAGGATACTCAATGTCCTTTGCCGTGCCAGTAGCCCCATCGAATCCATTTCCAAAACTTCGCGTCAAATCTGCCAGCAATCAAGCCGCTACCCTGATTTCAGGCAATTTGCGATTGGAAAGAAAAACCTGCGGTCAATTGATGAGCCCCGAACTGTTATGACACCATCGAATCGACTGGAGAAAGCTATTTTGGAGCTTTGGCCGATTGCGTTGTGGCGAGAGTCAACCATCGTCGTCGCTGCTAGCGGCGGAGCGGACAGTACCGCACTTCTGGAGATTCTATTTCAAATTAGACCGGATCCCGACCGAACGATTGCGGCACATTACAACCACGCATTGCGAGGCGAGGAAAGTGACGCCGACCAAGCGTTCGTGGAATCGCATGCTGCTAGGCTCGGACTGCCATGCATTGTTCAGAGGGCTAGCACACTCGATGTTTCGAATCGTTCCGAGAATAGCTTCCGAAAGCTGCGACATCTGTTTTTAAAAGATGTCGCTGTTGACCACAATGCCAGGTGGCTTGCAATGGCCCACCAAGCGGATGATCAAGTAGAAACCTTCTTGCACCATCTCCTACGTGGAAGCGGTCCGAGCGGTCTGTCTGGCATTCCAGCCTTTCGGCCAATCGATTCCTTGATCGACATTGCGAGACCACTGCTCCGCGTGCAACGCTCTGAAATATTGGCCTATTTAGTGGAACGAAACCAAACGTTTAGAATAGACCGTTCGAATGAGTCACTCGACTATACACGCAATCGAATTCGAAACGCGTTATTGCCCGAATTGCGGACCTTCTCCAATTCGGATTCACTCGACAGCCGATTGCGGCAGGCTTGCGAGTTGATTGCTGAGGAGCATACTGTGTTCCGAGAGCTTGCGGATCGATGGCTCGCCAAGATTGGATATGCTTGCGAAGAGACAGTAGATACGTCAGTCAACAACACAGCCCGTTCAAACCATTTCTCGGTGCCAATTCCAATGTGCAGAAACGAACCCTGGCCAATCGTTCGTGAAGCGATGGTCACGATGTGGCATCGTCTGCGTTGGCCATTGCGAGAAATGAACCACAAACACTGGCGAAAAGTACAGAAACTCATCGAACTCGCATCTCAGACAACGCATCGAAAACGGCTTGAGCTGCCCGGTTCAATCGTAGCTACATGTCGCAAGGGGATGTTGCGAATAGAACGATTTGGCGAAACATAACACGATCGATGATTCGGATGGTTAGGTATCGAGGATCGCCATGTACAATTGTGAAGTCTAGACGAGAAGGGAGCCAAGACGCAAATGATTGAATTCCGATATTCGGGTGAAGAGCTGTGGAACAGGATGGAGAGAGCTGTGGAACGAGTCAACGAACGGTTGCGCAAGACGGTTACAATCCTAGAAAATGCCAAAGTTCCCTATGCAGTAGTAGGCGGCCATGCTGTACGAGCTTGGGTGGCGCAAGTCGACGAAGCTGCAGTGCGAACCACACGCGATGTCGACATTCTAGTTCGTCCACATGACTTGCCACACCTTATAAAAGCCATGACGCGAGCCGGATTTCATCATCGAGAGACCGCTGGACTAAACATGTTCGTCGAAGATCCCGACGGCTCCGCTCGCGACGCGGTTCATGTGGTTTTAACAGGCGAGATTGTCAAACCAAACGATTTCGATCCCAATCCAGACATCGAACCGATGACGCGTGCAAACAATTTTCAAACCATTACGCTCGAAGCGTTGGTGCGAATGAAACTCAATTCGCATCGAGATAAAGATCGAGTCCATGTGCGCGATATGATTTCGGTTGGACTAGTCGATGAAACTTGGTTAGTCCGTTATCCTGACCCAATTCGACATCGTCTCAAAGATTTATTGGACGATCCAAACGGCTAGGCCGGATTATACACAACCCGACGCGTAAGCGAGGGACCATCGCAAAATCCCTCGCTTACGCATCGGGTTACGAAGAGCTATCTGCATTTGAACTATTTTTCACAATGTCCATCGCAGCGGTAATTTACAACGAAAACCCGATTGCCATGAATAATTCGGGCTAGAGGTCCCACTCTCAACAACGCCATTCGGCAAAAAAAATTCAAGTCGCATCCTTCCTATCGATGCGTTGAGAATGACGTTGGGCTACCTTTAATAAGTCCGACGAAACAACATTAGGCATTCAATCAGCAACACCAAATCACATGTCCCGCCATCTACCTCGATGCAAAATCGAACCCGCACCGGAATCTCAATTTTCTTTTTTCGTCCACGGACTTGAAGTGACCCGATGGCATTTTTCGACGAACGCACCCCGACCCTTTTTTTACCCTTTGGTCGGACCGAGTGGAACGTGTCTTACCCGAATGGGACATCCCGGAGCGCCCAATCATGACCATCATCGGTCGCTATGGTTTGCTCACGAAGATCTGCTTGGCCAAGACTTCTGGTCAGAGGGTAAATCCACTCGAATTGTTCAAAAGCAATGGTATGCAATTGAGGACGGCGACGATTCGGCTAGGCTTGGACTTTGCCTTCATTGGCTAGACGGACACGATCCGCAACCGCTCCTGAAACAGGACGTAATTGCAACGGTTCGTCCGCATAGCAAATCGTCACGGGATGGATGGTCGTTGGAACTGCAATCGGACTTTTCAACCCAAGCGACCGGCACCGAATTTCGAAAAAGCAATTTCGGCATTCTTGGTTTACGGCTAGCAAAGAGCATTTCTGCACATTTTGGTGGAGGAACTATTGCAGGCGAAAACGGAAACCAAGGGGAAGCCAATTTGTTTGGCCATCCAAATCGCTGGATGGACTATAGCGGTCCAAGCCATTTGGACACT
>JAYVPE010000580.1:0-13918 GCA_043757575.1 Pirellula sp. | reverse complement strand
GTCCAAGCCGTTGCTGTCGCTTTGCTGAGTTTCCGAAGTTCATTGAGAAGGGTCGCGTTCCATTCCGCAACTAGCGAGCCACGCGTCAACTGCCCTGTCACTTCCGCCGTCGTACCTAGCTCATCTACGGCGCGGATGCTAACACGATTCACACCAGACGCAAGTGGTATCGAAGCGCTAAACACTCCCGAAGCATTGGCTTTAGATGTCGTGTTAAGAACATTGCCATCTCCAAGGGTGACTCGAATAGCGAGGGACGAATTCGGTCCAGTTTGGCCTCGCAGGTCGACCGATTCACCGCTCACAACTCCATTGTTGTCGGAATCTTGTGAATTCGACAAAGAACTGGCAATGGAAAGGATCGGCATTGCTCGATTGATTGCATTGATCACAACCAAGACGTCAAGAGCACTAATGCTGTTGTCGCCATTAACATCATAAAATGGTGTGTTTGGATTCGTAGGAGTTCCTGACAACTCGCGATCCCCGTTTAGATTAATCGAGTTGATCAGGATCAAAACATCAATAGGCGCAACAATCCCGCTATTATCGACATCACAAGGAATAACAGGGTTTTGCCAATTGGCAACCATGAGTCGTCGGGATTCTAAATGCTCAAACGTCCCAAGCTTACTAGCGTTGCATCGCCGAAAGGCAGTTTGTTTTCTCATGGCATTTTTCAATTGTATCGACCTTGGGCAAACCGAACGACCCAATGTTAAGTGAACGCTTGTCTTGTGTCACTGCCTTTCCTTTCCAAGATCGACTTTTTATGAGCATCGGGTTGAGGAACTCACTTTCAATCAATTCGAAACTCGGGAATTAGCTCCGAACTAGCCGAAAATGGTCACTGAGCCAACAAGTCAAGAAATGTACTCATACAAATGCATCGATAGATGCACGCAACTAACACCAAAAAACAATCCAAAAAATCCCTAACTAGCCTAAACTCTTTCCGGAACGTACTCGTACTTGATCGCTTTTTCTCGAGTACGAGTACCATCGCAAGCGATTGAATACGCTTACGAAAATTCGTCAAATCGAACTTTACTTTTTTGGTAGTTTTCAGCCCGCTGCTCGCTTTAGTGCAAAGATTGTTTTCTCAGCGATTCACTGCGGTCAATCATGAAGTCGTTCGCGCAACCGCAGGCAGCAGGAAAAAGACCACGACGACGACGACCAATACGGCCCCTATTCCGGAATTTACCTTGCCCCATGTTGCTCGTTTGAGATCGCCCTGAAGTCGTATTCCATTCAATCTCGCCCGATTCGACCAGGACCGCCGCCTTATAAAAGGAAAGCCGCTAAGGCAAGGATTGAAATCAACAGAATCATGGCAATCTCGGCCCAGGCAGCCCAGTTAGAATTCAGTTAGAATTCCGTTTGGCGTTTCCAACATTACCCGACAATGCGGAAACAAGGTCCATCATATCACCGGAGTATTCGGCGCTGATATCGCCTTCCATATTGTTAATGAGTTTCTGCAGATTGTTTCGTCGCGGCTCAAGCTGCATACGGACCGCCCATTGATTCAATCGATAGATCCATCGGTACACAAGAAACAGGAAGACTCCGCAAAATACAGCGACGAAGATGGCTCCCCACCAACTCTTGGTGATGTCCCAGCCGACATGAATGAAAAACGCCATGAGAGAAATCGAAGGCGGCAGCAGATACCACCAAAAAATATTCCGCAGCAACCAGATTTGATGCTCGACCTGAGCGAGTGATTCCCTGACGTAAAACAATAGCGGTTCACCTGGACCACTCTGTGCTTGAGAGTGACGTCGACGATTAACCAACATGAAGCCGGCAATCCATAGCAGCACTGGCACGGTCAAATACCACGTCCAAGGCAGTGACATAACGATGCCCATCAAAAACCAGATAGGGATCATCACCAGCGAAGTTCCAACTTCACGAACATCACGCCAGAAGATCATCGTTCGAAATGCCTCTAGCGACTGCTGGACTTCCTTTGATAGCAAGTCGGCGTCGAACGTTACTTGGACTTGTGATGCTTCTGCTTTCCATGCTTGCTGATATTTATCGAGACTCATCAGATTCGCCTTCCGTTGGTGCCGCGTCAAGTAATGTGGCGAGTGCTTTCTTTGCTCGGCATAGCTTGACGCCGATATTGCTTTCGGAGAGCCCCAGCACACTTGCCATCTCTCGGTAACTCATTTCGTCCAGATATAGCAGCACCAGTGCCACGTCTGTCTTGGGTAGTTGGTGGATTGCCTGGTAGAGTTGTTCTAACAATTCATGCTGCTCAATTTTCTCGGCAGAATCTGCTGACTCTTCCGCTAGTGTTTGCACCTCCAGCAATGGTTTTTGGTGCAATCTTCGCGGTCGGTCTTTTCGATACCAATTCATCGCCGTATGGAGTCCCACTCGATAAAACCACGTCGCGGGGCTAGCCTTGCCCTCAAACTTCGGCATTGAACGCCACGCTTGAAGCAGAATTTCCTGAGCGAGATCCTGACCTTCTTCCTTGGTTAGCGTGTAGGCGCGAGCTACCTTGATGACAGAAGAGCTATGCTGCTTCAGCCATTTCGTGAATATCGCTATATGATCTTCTTCAAGCACTAATGGACCTTACAAAGTGACGTAAACTGTCGCTCCGGTAGTATTGGTACCGCATGGAGGCGACTGCTTACAGAAAAAGCCCAATCGCCGACAGGAAAATCAGGAAAATTGAGGCTAATGCTCGTTTCTAACCAATCGTTTGGGTGACTTCCAAAAGAGAATCATCCACGATCGGCGGCAAACTTTTATTCGTGTAGCTGAATTCCTGGATTTTTTCTCACGGTGGCTTGTACTGAGGGTACGCGATTCGCAACGGGTCCAAATCCAAGATCTTTGTCTAAATCTGAAACGAAACGCTCGTCTGGATTGTCATATATTTCAGAAGCGAAGCTACAAACGCTTACGTCGCGAGTTCGCTCCACTTTAGTGATCCAAGATGCCTGTCGACTCTGAGAAACTAGGGGATTTGCTTGATCGTTACTGGCCCGTACTAGTGGCGTGGGTCGCAGGAGCACGTGATGAAGCGGAGGATATTGTGCAATCGGCGTTCATGAAATTGGCAGCGGAGGATCCGGAGCCAATCAATTGTGCAGCATGGCTCTTCACGGTTACTAAGCGTCTGGCAATTAACGAGCGTCTTTCTCGAAACAAACGCAGGTTGCGGGAGGCGGAGGTTGCGTCACAGCGACTCAAGCCTATCTGCTCGCAGAAAGGGTCGACTGCACTCGAGCTTGAGGATTTGCTTAGCAAACTTGAGGAGCGAGAACGTGAGGTTGTGATCGCCAGAATATGGGGCGGGCTAACGTTTGACGAAATAGCGACTGTCATCGGAGAACCCAAGGTGACCGTTTGGCGATTTTACCAATCGGGGATTGAGGGCCTAAGAGAACTATATGGGAGGGAAGCAAGTGAGTAATTTGAACGACCAATTAATGTCCGATAGCAGTGATCAGTTGGGTGAATTCGAACTGCGACTGCGTGCTCAGGCACTCGGCTCGAGTCCAAAGCGACGTGACGCAATCCTTTATCAATGCGCTTACGCAGCCGGAATAGCAGCCAGCATGAAGCAGCGTCGTGCAAGGGTTATGCGATGGCAGGTTGTCAGTGCGGCTGCTTCGCTTTTAGCTTGCATAGTATCGGCATCGCATTATCTGCCACATGAGTCCATCAATGATGCCCGGCAAATAGGTTTGCATAACGAAGGCACGCACCAACGAAACGTCATCGACTCAGAGCAAAAATCTAACCTTTTTGCTGCGTCACTAACCAAGGATCGCATCGAGGATGCACAACGACGTGGTAGTGCAAGAACGGTAGGGATGATGCTGAACGACTTAGAGGTTGACGAACTCGAAGGTGCAATCGTTCCCGCGAGCCAGGACAGCAACGGCACAACTTTGCAGCCAAAAGATTTTCCTCTATTTTTACAGGGAGAAGTACGACTATGAGACGATTGAAGACTACAGCATTATGTTTGATTGGCATCGCTATTTTCGGCCTCCCGGCTAGAAGTTTAGCGCAGCAAGAAACCATAAACAAGAAACAGCTAAAACTTCCACCGCAGGCTGCGAAGGAGTTTGAATCCCACTTTCACCTACTGCCGACCGAGGATGAGCAAGAGCCAGGCAATGCGGTTCCCGTGTTGTTGAGAATGGTCTATGAGCAGCAGACGTTTATGAAGGATGTTTATCCGATACTCCACGAATACGTCGAAATGAATGTTGCTGATCCGAGATTCAAAGAGTTTTACTTTGCCCGGTTCGCAGAACAAATCAACCGCGCCGGATCAATGAGTTTTGCGGATTGGCAGTATCCAATTCGAGGCAATCGACCTTACTCAATACTTTTGCCTGACATTCAGTCTCAACGACTACTCGTTGGGCGAGGGATGACCGCGTGGATTCGATTGCTTCTTTCGAACGGCGAATTAGACGAGGCTCTGAAGTGTATCAAAGGCCAGTTGGGGTGTAGTCGGCATTGTGCCGACACTCCAATAGTAGTTTGTCATTTGGTGGGAATGGCTATCGCAAACATGGCTTTCGACAATCTGGAACTTGCGATTCAGTCGGGTAAATGTTCGAACATGTATTGGTCACTCGCTGCATTACCACCCACGCTTCAGGATCTTGGCCCAATGGTACGTTGGGAATTGTGGGCAACACTATCGATGAACGAACCATTGCCTCCAATCGGCGATAAAGAATGGGTTCAGATTGCAAAAAAGTTTGTTGAGTTGGTTGCAGAGTCGAGCGAGGAACGCTACACGCAAGACGAGGGTGCAAAGTTGCAGGATAGGATGCAACAACTTGCCAAGCAGCAGCTTCCCGAAGCGCTTGGTTTCACCGACGCCGAGATTAAACAGATGTCTTCCGAGGAACTCATCATGCGTTGGGTTTACATGCAATACTGTCGGCTCCGTACACAGATTGAGCCGTTAGCTTTTCAAAGTCCAACTCAGATTATTGCAGCCAAGAGCAAGATCGAAGCTGAAAATAAAGCACTTCTCGAATCCACTGGAGCGAAATCGAGTCCCTTTCCAACCCTTTTACCGCATGGCATTCTTGTTTGTCGAAACTTTGAACGTCGCGTCAAGTTTCTGCAAACCATCGAATCTCTTCGCGACTATGCAAGTAAGCATGACGGAAGGCTCCCAGCGAGACTAGCAGATCTACACCTACCAGCTCCCAACGATCCTTTCACCGAGAAGCCGTTCGAATATGAACTAAAAGGCACTACAGCACGGATTCGTCAGACGGCGATAGGAGGCCATAATTCAACGCTTTACGACTATGAGTTGACTACTTCGCATTAAAGTAGGATTGTCAGCATAGAGTATGCTAGTTCAAGGTTTTGGAGGGCCGCGCTTTAGGTCACCAAAGACAGCGGACTTATAATCATCGGTGGTTGCTGAACCACCACCAGTTTTCAAAGTGCGCCGTGTCACCGAGTGATAGATAAAAAGGAGTGCGATTGAACCGAGAACTGCGAAAACCCAACTCATCAGGCCTTCATTGGCATTAAATCCCATTAATGTACCGATCCAACCGCCGAGGACGGCTCCTCCGATTCCAAGCACCATTGTCCAAAGCCACCCCATTGGATCGCGCCCAGGATGAAGCAGCCGGGCGATGGCGCCTGCAATCAAGCCGAAAATTGCATAGCTAAGCAATGAAAACATGTCGTGTCGTCCCCAAATTAGATTTCAGTTACCAAAATTTCCGAAAAATTTTTCGAACCCAAAGGCCCGGTTTTAAGAAAACAGCTCAACGGTCATATGCACGATTTAATAGTTTTCCAGCAATTGCCCCGACGACGGCTCCGACCAGCGGCTTATTTAACCAGCGAACGAAGAATGGCTTGTCGGCAATAACGCGAGAAAACACCTCTGGATGATTCTGTCGAGAGTATTCGCTAAGTTTCGCTACATCGTCTGGAGTCACCTTTGCCGGGTCAGACGAGCCCAAGCCGAGCATGCGTTGCAACCAACTTGGCGTCAATCCGTGCAAGCCGAGTCCGGCAAGCAAGTCATGTACGACCTCGGAACGCTCGTGGGGTTGCATTCTTTCTGCTGCCTGGCGCAACTGGGGTTCCATCTCATCAGGCGATACGCGTTCAGGGTGGAAGCTCTCGCGAACACCTACTTCGACGTCCGACCTAGGCGCCCCCTGCGAGAAATTCTCGAAGTGCTGAAAATGATCTTCGTCTTTGCCCGAACCTCCAGCAAGTTCCTGAAAAACGGCTTTCTTGTAGTCCTGAGTTCCCCAATTCGGCATGATTCTACTCCGTGGTGTGAGACGTTTTTACTTTGATTTACTTTGATTTACTTTGATGATACGGCGTGGGTCCAAAAGATCTGCCCATTGGCCGCTAGGCTTGCGTTGCCGATCGGCTCACCTTCTGGATCAAAGACCATTGCTGTCAAAACGCGTCGCGGAAACTCCGTTCGTGCGCCTTCGAGCATCGATTTTGTCAATGCAGCGACGTCGTCGGGCTTTGTCTCGCTCGAGACGCCGAACCAAAGCCGGTTATTGCGTTCCAGATCAGCTTGAATATACCGCACATACTTATGACCGCTTCCGAACGCCCATTCCGCAAAATTGCGATCCTTTTCTGTTGATCCTGACCACGACTTTGCCGATTGCCAATGTGTTGCATCTGGCACCTTGTCATTTGACTGGTCAACATCCGCGTTGGTTGATTTCGAATCACTTTCGTCGCTTTCTGCAACCTCGTATCGGACTCCGTAATCTGGGTGGAAATGAGAGGATAAAATGGCGTGGCCATTCGGGTCGTAAATTTTTAATGTGATAGGTTTTCCCGGAAAGTCCTTACGCGCACCCGCCATCAAGCTTTTCGTTAGAGGAAGCGTGTCCTCAGGAGCTGTATTCTTGCCGAGTTCAACACGCATAATTCCGCGGCGTTCGATTCCGACTGCAATCTTTCGGACCATGCTCCCTGCCGCTTTGCTAACAAATTCAGCGTAGCGTTCATCATGAGCCGTATCGAAAGAAATCTCTATGTTATCCTCTCGCGATATTGGCTTTGACTCGATAACCGGCCGAGTCTGGACTTCTGCAGGACCTCTAGATGAAAGATCACAACCCACCATCAAGAGCAAAGTAGCGCATTTCATGAAAAGTAATGGCGGCTTCATATTGGCGATCTGCACAAAAGACTCGTGAATGATGGGTAAATAGTAAAATGCTACCTTGAAAGGCCAGATCATTTCACCCATATGCAAGTTATGTGCCATGCGAGATATAAGCTGACGACTAGGCAAGTGACTTGAAGCAAGAAGACGCCGTAGCTACGGTTCATGGTTCGTCGACGCTTCACTCGCGACGACCGCCAACGCTTTTTTTCCATGCCCGCATATAAACTTGAGGTGAATTACGAAACGCAGTGGCTCCTAATTCAGCGATACCTTCCGAGTTGTCTATTTCTTGGCCGGTAATCAATTCCACGAAATGCTTTACTTCCTGTCGCTCAAGATTGAATTGGGGGATGCTTAGACTCCCGTGTTTACTGCCATTGGGCGTTACCAAGATTCGTAGCGAGTCTTGGCTAAACCACATGGGTTGACCTGTGACTTCGGGAAACATGGAATGAAGCAGATCAACTGTCTCGGAGTTCCAGATTCGAATTTTTCTATCCGCAGAAAACGTAGCCGCCACTGTTCCATCGGAACTCAAGCATCCGAATCGCACAAATGTTGGATGCCGCAAAAATGGTCCCACAGCAGATTTGGAATCAAGACTCCAAACACGTGCTCGAGAATCGGAATTACCTACAAGGAATCGTCGTCCATCGCCAGAAAACTGAATGGGTGCGGGAACTCCATACTGGGGATCAGTTTGTACAATCAGCCGTCCATCGAGCGCACTAAAAACGAAAGAGATAGGATTTCCAATGCACTTTGCAACAACAAATTCTCCACTAGGAGACAAAGCAATGTCTTGGATCGTCTCGGTATGGCAGAGCTTTCCCAATTCGGTTTCCTTTTGATCGAGATGTCTGCCGAGTTGTTTATCCCAAAGGGTAACCATTCCTTGTTCTCGAAGAATGAGAATTCGCGATGCATCCAAAATCGTAACGTTTGACTGAATCGGATTGAAGGCTGAGATTCCAAATTCGAAGAGTTCCGTCATTGCCGCATGCGATCAAATGCAGGTTCCCATCGAAACGCTCAAACCGAACCTTTTGTAAAAGCTCACTATGCCTTACGTTCGAGGTAGGCTGGCCTGTTTTCGTATTCCACAATTGAATGATGCCGATTGTGCTGGCCGTTGCGCATACTTCGCCCTGCAGACTGATGTCGCCGCACGAGGACTGCCTCGCATTATTTAGCCGATGTTTCGATTCAAAGGCATCCCCCTTCGGCGTAATTAGCGCAGTGTTTGTGCTGCCGGTGGATGCGACGATAAAGCGCCCATCCTCATCGACCGAAAGCCCGCTTGTGCGTGTTTCCATCTCAACCGAAAGCGCCAGCGACCAAGTGGTTGTATCCCACATAGAAAGCTTTCGATCGTTGGTTGTGATCAGGCGGGTTCCACCTCTTGTAAATACTGGTCGGCAATAGAACAGTCTTTTTGTTGGCTGATACTGATGCGATATCCCCTTGGCAAGCACCGTGCCGTCCGTCACCTGCCAAACTGTCATCTTGTCGGTCGCATCGACTCCAAACACCTTCTCACCAGATGAATCAAAACTTACAAACCGCATCGGGGCAGCATTTGGCGACGCAAGTGTTTGGCATTCCCCTGTCCGGGTGTTCCACAACCGTGTGATTCCGTCTTCACATGCAGAAGCAAGTAAATCCGTTTTCGCGTGACAATCGAGCCCGTTCACTTCTGCGGGATGTGGCAGTTCTCGAATCAAATGGAACGAATCGGTGTCCCAAAGCTTGACCGAATTGCCACCTCCAGTCGCAACAAAATTTCCGTTCACTCCAAATTCAATGCATGTCACTTCGGCGCCGTGGTTGAATGAGCCCAAACGCGTCCCCGCGAAGGGCGCCCACAAAGAAGCAGAACTTGCTGCACTTCGAACCAAAATACATCGCCTCGAAGGGTGGACGACCAACCAGCGTTTCGTATAGGATTGCTCCTAACGAATAGGCATCCGTTGCCGGTCCAATCTTTGTTGCGCTGCCTAGACTTTGTTCCGGAGACATGTAGCTGGGCGTTCCCATGATCATGCCACTGACCGTTTGGCTTTGGTCCATTTTCAGTTGCTTGGCCAACCCAAAGTCAGTCAGTTTAGGAAACAGGCCACCGACTGTGGACGGCTTGAGATGAGAGCTGCTCGAAAGGCGAGAAGTCGCGGGCTTGATCGAACTCGAAGCGGGTTCCTTGTTCTCATGAAGCAGTACGTTAGAGGGTTTCAAATCGCGATGAATAATGCCGGCTTCGTGTGCGCATTGGACGGCTCTTGCGAGTAGTTCCAGCAACTGAGCGCACTCCTTTGCCGCAATGGACTGTCTCGGAGAGCTATTCTTACCCGCAATCGAACCGATCTGAATACGAGTGCGTAGCTCGTTTGCCCATTGAGGAAACCTATCAACATATTCGTCAAAGGATGTTTATGAAATGCGAAGCCTGATCTCCAAGCGGCGGTTTTATCTCAAACACCCACTCCAATCGGCCGTAACTGGTCCGTGGTCTCCAATTCTGAGGGGATTTAAAAAGACGCAGGTAAGCCAACTGTCTCAATCCCTGCGCCGAAACCGTTGATTGCCATTCTAGGCTTGGGAAATCGCCCGCTGATTTAGGCGAACGGGATAGGCATCGGAGGAGAATTGCCAAAAGCCCCTAGAACCGCCAAGTCAACAAAGTGAAGTGTCCCACTATTTTCTCCCCCCTCTGCTTTTGTAGTCTTTTCGTGTTGTGTGTGTTCGCGCGCTCCTAGTACCTTCCCAAGGTCAGTGCGAAACACGCACGCCCGGGGTTTGGGGGACTCGTGCGTTCTTTGTAAACGTTATCCCGAAAGCAAGGAGCTTCTCAAAGTCTCGACTTCAATCGACGTCGGAGCTCGCTTTTCCAAGCATTTCAGAATGACCAGAATTTCATCGGACTCGGCCTGCGGCTCTTTTTTTCTTTGTTCTTGGCTAGGGCTAGTTGAGACAAACGATATTCCTCAAAGGCGCTCAGTTGTTCTTGGTTAAATAGATCGCTAACATAGTTCTGTTGCCGAGGCCTCCCCCGCCGAAACGCATCCGCCGGGCGGTGAAGTTCGTAAAACGCTTCCTCCCATTCTCGTTCCGGCATCCAGGGAACGCAGCGGGCGCAACCACGATCGGGTTCCAACAACCGAACGTCGGCTTGTTGGACCAGTCGACCGTTCGAGTCGCGACTTATGAGCGTACCAACCGCAATGTGTGGAATCTCAAGTTCCCGCGACAGAACTGAAGCAGCGATGGTGGCCGATTCGTCGTCGACGAAGCTAAAGACAGCCGTTGCATGCTGGTTGCACAGAAACGACCAAGCGATAGGATCCTGCACTCGGTGCGGCAACCCCTGTACCCGCATTAGGCGGCTGTTGCGTTGTGGATCTTCCAAGCGATCTACGCCACTCGGCGAGATACCCATGCGAATCATCCCGGCACCGACGATGACAAGCTCTTCAACGGGTAGCTCGATTCCGGATTTGATGATCTTGGCTGCAATTGAATCGGGTTGATCTAGATCGAGAGTCAAGACGGCCACAACTTGGCCTGATCCAATCTGAGGCAATGCGACCGGTTTACGCGAAGTGCTTAGCACCGCGACCTGCGCGAACGCATGATACTCTGTGAAATTGATGGGGCGATCCGCAATGAGCCAATCGCCCGGTAATGCAATCCATTCGGAAACTCGGTTTGCAGACCGGTGACGCATAGCAATCACAGCCTGCGGCGCTCCAACGAGCAATCGCTCGATTGCAATTTGTAGTCCCGCGAGCGGGAGCTTGATTCGATAGGTTGTTTCCATCGTGGAGTGTGCCTTGCTGTAACAGGAATGCATCAATGAGGTTGCCATTACTCTCATGACGCAAACGATTGCTCTCCGTGACAGATTTCTTAACCAAGAACAAGAATAATTTCTTGTCACGATTTTCTCTGTCCCGCGTCTTTACGGGAACAGGTTGGCAAATCGTCATCCGTTTTATTTCTAGCGCGTCAAACCAAATGGAGACCCACTCATGACTAAGCACAACATGCCTTTGACAACAACAGATGGAGCACAGGAGCGCAGATTCGAAACGCCATCGACCCTATCAGAACCGAAGCCAACATCGGATTGGGTAACGCCACTCTCGTCGCCATCCTTCTTCCGGATCATTCGTGCGATTGTTGCAAGCATCGATCGAAAGAAGCAATTCGAAATCGAGAATGCCGCAAGACTGGCAAGCAAGGATTGATTGGCTATGCTCGCGAAGTTGCATTACTACGGTTCCAGTTATCGCTTGATGTTGGTGTTCGATCCATGGGGGCCATGTCTCCGGATAGGGTCACGGCGGATGATGAAAGCAGGAGCCGTTATCTCGCTCCAAATCGTAAGCAACCGTCCATTGCGAGTTGTCGAATTCGATTCTCGCATTGAATGGAGTTCGAAGACCAAAACGCAATGATTGCGGTTGCCATCTCGATTCACGCCAGACGTTGTTGATCGAATGTACTTCATGCTTCAGCTCGAGAAAGAAAAGAGGTGTCGATCCTAAGTCGGGCCAAACCGGACACTAGGAAAACGGATGGATAAACCGGATTGGAATAGGGAATGCAAGTGTCCTACAAAGAAGATTTAGCTAATCACTTTGGCCTTTGCTGGTACGCTGATCGTGGTAACACGTTGGGTGTAGTATCCGGTACAAGGGAAACGCAGGCAGGCTATCGAGCTCCGAAAACAGGTCAATTTGTGTGCCGACATTGTCTAGCTTCGTGGAAGGCAACATTGGGAGGGTCGCTATGAGCCAGACCAACCCGAACACAACGGAGTCGCAGAACCCAGGCATGCGTGGAAATTCCAATCGCGAGAACATCGAGAGCCCAATTTCTTCCCAGATGACGTTTTTCGAAATCTGGGAACGGCTGGAGAACGTCTCTGACGGTAATCCCAGCATGCACGATTTTGGGCAGTCGGATAGCTTCGTAGTACCTGCGAAAACGGCGAACAACGGCAGTGCTGAACTGCTTGCGGAGTCGGACGAGGGAAGGAAGCTAGCCAAGAGGAACATCGTTCAAGACACCTCTCACCGGGCACAGAATCGGTCCAATGAAGGGTTACGTGGCTTGATGGGTGTGCGTGAAGCTGCGCGTAGAGATAAGAATCTTCGATTCACGTCTCTGCTGCATCACATTACGCCTGATCTGCTGATGGAGTGCTATGAGAATCTCAAGCGCAACGCAGCTCCCGGGATCGATAATGTGACGTGGCAGGACTACGCCGCAGACGTGGAAGTCCGCATTGTGGACTTGCACTCAAGAGTTCATCGAGGTGCGTATCGGGCACTTCCAAGTCGTCGAACCTGGATCGACAAGCCAGATGGCAGTAAAAGGCCGTTAGGTATCGCTTCCTTGGAGGACAAGATTGTCCAAATGGGAGTTCTTTGGGTGATTCAGAAGATATACGAGGAGGATTTTCTCGAATTTAGCTACGGATTTCGTCCTGGACGTAGCTGCCATCAGGCGCTCGATGCGCTCAGTGTGGCAGTTACAACCCGGAAAGTGAACTGGATACTTGACGTCGATCTTGCAAAGTTCTTTGACACACTCAACCATGACTGGCTGTGTAAGTTTCTGGAACAACGGATCGCCGACAAGCGGATCATTCGACTCATCCGCAAGTGGTTACATGCGGGTGTTGTTGATGATGGACAATGGTCAGCTAGTGATGTAGGAAGTCCGCAAGGATCGGTGATTTCACCGATCCTTTCCAATATCTTCCTGCACTACGTATTTGACCTTTGGATTGCTTCGTGGCGCAAGCAACCAGCACGAGGTGACGTGGTTGTAGTGCGATATGCCGATGATTTTGTTGTCGGTTTCGAGCACCAGTCGGATGCACAGGCTTTTCAACGCGAACTGGAACTCCGGTTCGCAGAGTTTGGTCTTAGCGTAAACGCCGACAAGACGCGTTTGATCGAATTTGGTCGTTTTACAACGAACAATCGGGAAACCCGAGGAGAGAGTAAACCTGAGACATTCGATTTTCTTGGCTTCACCCACATCAGTGGGATAGATCGCCAAGGTCGATACGCATTGAAACGCAAGAGCATAGGCAAGCGCGTAACACGCAAGCTGCATCTTCTAGCTGCGGAGTTGGCCAAACGTCGCCATGAACCCATTGGGATTGTTGGTCGATGGCTTGGTCACGTCGCCCGAGGCTGGCTTGGTTATCATGCTGTGCCTGGCAACATGGAAAGCCTTGAGCTATTCCTAGACGCCACCCAAACCCTCTGGCTGCGTCAACTACGGCGACGTAGTCAACGCTCCCGTTGGACTTGGGCTCGGTTTTCGGCGATGTCTCGGAAGTATCTTCCGTCGGCTCGTATCCTCCATCCGTATCCATCCACCCGATTTCGCGCTTGACTTGTGGCAAGAGCCGTATGAGTAAACGTTCAAGTACGGATCTGTGCGGGGGGCCGCTGGCAACGGCGGTCCCTACCGCGACCGCCCTTCGGCTAATCAGCCGCAACGCGCTAGCGTCCGGTTTAGCCCGACTTATGATCGATGCCGAAAACTCATGTCGCAATCGCATTGACTTTAGCTGCGTGCCGACATGGCTGTGGCGCACGATTCTTTACAGCGGCAGACATTGTCAACACATATCGCGAGGCGAGGGAATCGAAAACGATCCTTCGATTGGAAGCGTCATTGCGTCGGATGGATTTGATCGTGATAGACGAGCTTGGC
>JAYVPE010000579.1:0-3707 GCA_043757575.1 Pirellula sp. | reverse complement strand
ATACTTGAAAGATCACGATTATGATCAGCATGCGCTCATTAAATTGATCGCTTCATCGATTACCTATCAACGTTCCTCGGAACCGAATGAATCGAATGCCAGCGACCAGCAGAATTATTCGCGATATCCATTGAAACAACTCGAGGCGGAAGTGCTCTTCGATGCAGTCTGCCAAACGACAGGTGTGAACGAAAAGTTTGCAGGTGTTCCCGAAGGGAGTCGTGCAATCCAACTCTGGGACAGCCATGTACCACATTATTTCCTACAGTTGTTTGGTCGACCGATGCGGACGACTGCATGTGAATGCGAACGCGTCGGTGAACCGACTGTCTCGCAGGTCTTGCACGTTCTGAATTCGCCCGAGATTCAGGCCAAACTGTCGCACGATAGTGGACGGCTGGCCAAACTGGTTTGCATGCCCGATGTTCAGTTAACCGAAGAGTTGTACCTCACGTTCTTCGGGCGTCCGCCATCGAACGAGGAACGCCAAGTCGCCAGTGAGCATTTGCAGAAGCACAACGACCGACAACGTGCCCTGGAAGACCTCGCTTGGAGCATGATGAATTCGCTCGAGTTCCTGTTTAACCATTAGGAGACATTAATGAACCGAAACTATTGCGATCGTCTACAGCGTCGTGACATGTTGCGAATGGGGGCGGCAGGTGTGTTTGGTATGGGCCTAACGCTGCCGCAGATTTTGGCTGGTCGGGCACAAGCCACAGGCAACGGATCAAAAACCAAAGAGGTTTCTTTGATCATTCTTTTTCTGCAAGGTGGCTTATCGACCATTGACACATGGGACATGAAGCCACAAGCGCCAGCCGAGTTTCGCGGCGAGTTCAAACCGATTAATACCAATGTACCGGGTATTCAATTGTGCGAACATCTTCCGCTGTTAGCAGGGCAGATGGACAAGTTCTCGTTAGTGCGATCGTTCGGTCTTTCGAATTCAGATCACGGTCCAGCCGATCACTATTTGCTAACCGGTTATCGACCTGGCGGTGGTTTTAACGGCGGCCTGAAGCCTAACAATCAACGACCGGCTCACGGAGCGGTCATCGCCAAAAAACTGGGTCCGCGCGGCGCAGTGCCCCCCTATGTCTGTTTACCCAAAATGCACAATAGCGCTGGATCTTCGTATTTGGGATCGTCGGCTGCACCGTTCACTGTCGACGCAGATCCCAATGCCCCGGACTTCATCGTTCCAGACTTGGCCCCGCCCCTAGACATTGATTCCCAGCGACTCGGTGACCGCCGCGCATTGCTCCAGCAAGTCGATCGTTTTCAACGTGGTACAGAAGCCAAAGCTAATCGCGGTGCCAATGCCATGAGTACTTATCAACAGAAAGCGTTTGAATTGATGACTTCGTCCTCTACAAAGAATGCCTTCGATATTTCGCGAGAGACCGAAAAATTGAGAGACGAATATGGACGCCATTCCTTAGGCCAATCTTGCTTGATGGCCCGGCGTCTGGTCGAAGCGGGTGTGCGCTGCGTGCTGATAGACCACACGAACTGGGATACGCACTTCGACAATTTTAAGGTGCTCAAGAATGACCTACTGCCGCATCTAGACACAGGCATGTCCACCTTGTTCCGTGATCTGCATGACCGAGGCTTGCTCGAAACGACGATGGTGCTCGTAACAGGTGAATTCGGACGCACGCCGCGCATCAACAAGGATGCAGGTCGAGATCATTGGGGACCAAGTACCGCGATAGCCATGGGAGGTGGTGGTATCCAAGGCGGTATCGTCGTAGGCTCCTCCAACGAACGAGCCGAAAAACCAGCCACGACGCCCTATGGACCTGAGGACCTAGCAGCCACGATTTATAAATGCCTTGGTATCGATCCCAAAACCGAGTTCCACTCTCCGGAAGGAAGACCAATTCCTATCGTGCCTGGAAACGGTCGTGTAATCGAAGGATTAACTTAGTATGTTTAGGAATGCATTTTACTTTCGCTATGTGTCCTTTTGTTTCGCATGCTTGGTTATCGTTCCCAACTTTGCGTTCGCGGATGCTCCGACGGCTATTTACATGTTTCCGGCTGGTGGACAACGAGGGACGGACATCCATTTTCGTTTGGGTGGTTACGATTTGCATGACGGTTGTCCACTGGAGATGACAGGAACAGGCATCCTTCCGTCCCGACGAGTGAATCCTGCAAAGCGAACAATTTGGTTCGAAGGCCCGGTAATACCATTGCCCGATTCCCAGGCCCAAGAGAGTTATCCCCACGATCAAATTGGACAAGTCGCTATCGCCGCAGATGCGTCGCTTGGATTTCGCAGGGCACGCGTCAGGAACTCGCAAGGTGTCTCGAACTGGCTAAATTTCGTCGTCGGTGATTTGCCGGAAGTCATAGAACAAGAGATCGATGGTGCAGCGTTGCCTGTTGCCGTGCTATTGCCAGTTACGATAAACGGACGGATCTTCCCGCGAGAAGATGTCGACATTTGGAGCTTTGAAGCACGCGCCGGTGTCAGCTATACATGTGAAGTAATGGCGGAACGTTTTGGTTCACCGCTGGATTCCCATTTGAACGTGCTTGGCCCCCAGGGACAAGCGATCAAGGAGAACGAAGACCACTTCGGCAAGGATTCACTATTGCACTTCACGGCCTCCGAAAGTGGCCTGTACCAAGTACGTATTCATGACGCCAACTTCAGCGGACTGCAGCATTACGTATATCGGTTGACAATATCGGACGGTCCTTATATCGAATCGATCTATCCGTTGGGCGGACGACGCGGTTCCAGCATTGCCTTCCAAACAACTGGCCAAAATCTACCTGAGTCACCGATCGGTTTACAGTTGCCAGCAGACCGATTGGAATCGACCGAGCTGACTTGTTCAACGCAGTTCTCGATTGCCGGCGATCGGACTAATGCGATACGGCTGGAGTTGAGTGATCTGCCTGAAATGCTGGAGACTGAACCCAACGATTCGTCGGAGAATATTGCCGAGAGAGAAACGGTCAAAGTACCTGCTGTACTCAATGGTCGTATCGATCGCCCTGGTGACGTAGACACTTGGCGATTCGCTGCTCGCAAGAATGAATCGATCGATATTGAAATACATGGCGCTAGACTGGGGTCTCGGATCGATTCCGTAATGTCCGTAAGCAACTTGGCGGGTAACGAGCTAGCAATTAACGACGATCTGGAAAAGGGACAAAGCGATTCGCGCATTGTGTTCAAAGCACCTGAGGATGCCGTGTTCGAGCTATTAGTACGAGATCGATTTGCGTATCGTGGGGGATCAGACTGTGCGTATCGAGTCTTGATGCAAGCAAGTGACACAGCGCCGGATTTTGAGTTGCAGATAGCGCAAGATGTAATCAACGTGCCTCGCAAAGCGGAGGTCAAATTGAAAGTGAAAGCCATCCGCAAAAATGGCATGGACGGAGCCATTGCCTTATCGGTCGACGGATTGCCAGACGGAGTGACGGTGACGGGTAATACGATAGCTGACAAGAAGACGGAGACGGATCTGGTATTTAAAGCAACCGAGACGGCAAAGCTCAGTCTTGCCGAGTTGAGCATCGTAGGCAACGTATTGATCGCGGATAAGCCTAAAGCGAAAACGGCAACTCGATCGCAAACTGCCCAGAATGAAGCCGAAACGAGTGGAATTACATTGGCGGTAACGATGCCAACTCCATTCAAGATCTTTGGTCAGTTCGAGACGAAGTACGGAGCGCGA
>JAYVPE010000578.1:0-3709 GCA_043757575.1 Pirellula sp. | reverse complement strand
AGTTCAAATGCAGACTGCTCTTCGTAACCCGATGCGTAAGCGAGGGATTTTGTGCTGGTCCCTCGCTAACGCGTCGGGTTGTGAATAATCCGCGCTAGAGCGGATTATTCATGCAAATGCAAACTAAATTGGCGCCGGCTACGTATAAGTTGTTAGTTGACAACGCCTTACCCGCAAGCACGGAAGCCAAATAGGAGTATACAGTCTGCGAGCCAGCAGAGTTCCGCAGAGATTTGTTCAATGACGATCTGACTCTGCGGCCCTCCGCGACCTCTGCGGTTAAATAAAAAAGGGATTTCAAATGATCACAGAAACGCATTGCTAAACAATTACCAAGGATGTACGAAGCCTTGGAAGCGATCCCTAACGCGATCTATACGATTGGCTTTGCGATGTCCCCGTGGAGAGAGCGAGAACCCCAACAAAGAACTGAAGTGTGGGTTCAAAACAGATCGATTGAGTCATCATCGCTACATGGCCAATCTATTTCGATTGATGATGCATACGATCGCAGCGTACATGCTTATTTGTTTTCGACGTGGAGGGTGGAATTTTGGATTGAGGGAAAGTGAAGGGGACGCGATCTCGTTTAGCAATTGATCTGCGTCCCCTTTTAACTCCCGCGAGCTGGATCTGGAAAACATCCGCAATGGGCGCCTTCAATTCGACGCTCGCGATGTTTGCGATGGGAGTATTTCGGACATGATCTGTCGTTGGGGTGAAATTGATCGCGTCGTAGACGAGATCACCGACTTCGCCAACCTTGCCCTCCGACCGCCCAGAACGAATCAAGTTATTGAAAACCGAAGACAATCAATAGGCGGCATCCGTCTCAAAGCAATTCTCGATAATCAAGTAGTTATATGGGTAGCTACAAACGGTAAATTTTGCGGAAGAATTGATCATGTTTTTTCGGAATAGGAGTAGTGGAAAAACTGCCGATGATTCTCGCGACTGCTGTACGCGATCTTACCTGGACTAACTTGACCAATACATGATACAAAGGGGGTTTGCAAAAGCGAGAACTGACACCATCATGATCGGGCCAAAATAACCGATTCGCAAAAAAAGCCATAGGCTGCCGTGAAGTAGCAAAGCAGCAACTAGTGTCGGTACGGACGTTTCCGCTATCCAAAAAGTAATTGGTGCGAGAGATTCGAAGATCAAGACGGAACGCGATAACCATTTCGAGATGAATTGATTGCTGAAAAGCGAAAATCCGATTCTTCTTCCCCATAGTCCAGACATTGCCGCGTCGCGAACAGCATGGCCTGATATCCAACACTGGCGATAAATCTTGTAGCAAGCCGAATTCCAGTAAATGCTGCAAACGTATATCTGCAAAATTCGAATAGGCCATCCCGGAACAGTTGACAACTCGGGTTTAAACGATAGCAAGTTGTCGACCGATAGTGCTGCACTTGAATCCGTAAGTGCGAGGCACAGCAACAGCATCCTGACAACCGAATCACCGCCGGAAAACATGATGGTAAAAGTACGCCCTTGAATAGATACGACCAAGACAAGAAACGTTGGCAGTGTCAGCCAAGTCAGCAATCCAATCAGCGCCAAGAAACCAGAAGCAAAGGCACTTAGGGTTACAATCCAGGGAAGAACACGGTTTTGGGGAAACAGACTGTAAAGTGACATCTGTGGAAACGATTTGCACGCGTTTACCCAAGCGTCCGCGTTGAATACACCAAATGGTTTTGAATAGCGTATGATATCACGAAATTGAACAGCGAATTGGGCCAAAACAACGGCGATGGCCAACGTTCGCATGACTCCAATCAACACCGAGGATACCTGGTATTCAAAGAACCAACGATCGATTTGCTGCAAAAGTTCTGCAAGTGAAACCATAAATCAAAACTACTTCGTTTCCAATTGTTTAGGCAAATTGTTTGTAGTAGATACGCCTGCTGTTGACGGGGAAAAGTCTACGTTGAAATTCATCATCCCCGGCATACGATGAAAACAAGACAAACTCGATTTCAAGTTCTTGCAGTTGCAAGCCAGACCGCTGGAAATGTGCTACGAGCCTCTGAGCAAAAACTTCGTTGAGAAATGGGTACGACTCGTAGTAGAAAGTTAGGGTTGTGCGGGTGAGACTGGACGGGTGGTGAACAGGTCCGATCCAGGGATCTCGTAGCAAATACCAAACATGTGCCGAACCCTCGTTCGCTTTGGCGGTAATACGGATATCGTGGTAGTAAATAGAAATTTCGGTAAACAATGACCAATCAACGGCCAACCGGAGCCTTGTAGTCAACCGATCCAACCAAGTGCCCTTGATACATAGGACATGTATCCAAGATGGAATAGAACTGTTCGGTATCAAAGCGACGAATAACAACCCGTAACAAACCACGCGTTGTGCAACATCAAAAATCGTCATGTTCGATACTCCAATGTGAGGCCCTTATGCGAACGGCAGGCTAAATACTACCTGCCAGGGTTTCAATGGGAGATCGAGGCTCCTGCCGAGCTTAGCGTTGGTTCGGCAGGAGCCTCTCCCTCCCGGTAGAATCAATGCCGCCGCTCGCCTTATTGGCAAGTCGACCGTCGCGTGCTCGAATCATTTGCGTTGTCACCACTATTATATTGCTCCTGCTTGCGCTAACTCACCCCGGACACCTTGTTTCTCGCTGATGACTCGATATCAATCGGGAATGTTGGCAACTTGCCCATCGCTTCGGTTTCCCAAATTGCGATGGAGAACCGTGTCGATTGAGTAGCTGATATGACGCACGGAACCGTCGCAAAGACCTACTTGGAACCCGCTCGAATGGGCGCTTCCAAAACGCTGAAACTCGGAAACGCCGCGACGATCTTGCATGGGAGCTCGCTCCGTCCAGCGATGGACATCGACATCATTCCCCATGAACAGACTGTGATCGTCTCCCCAATCAAAACCCGACGCATACGCACCGGAATCGAGGTACTTTTCGCCAACGAGGTAAGTTGAGGAAGTACCATCGACGACGTCGGCCAATCTTACTTTGCTTCGCTGATGGCAGATTCCGTTGCTTTGCGTCATGTTAAGAAACCCCAAGCCAGCAAAGCCATTCGAAACGTTAGGACCTTCGACCCAAGTGACAAAGTTATCTCCAGCGTTCACGGCGTAATCACTTCGATTCGTTTGTGGCACTGGGGCCGCATTCCAGGCATGCCCACCGGGGACGGCGAGTACGAGCGCGCGGTTATACAACGTCGCGGCTCTTCTTGATGGGCAAATGAATGTTGCGAGCGGAGTCTCACACATTTTGGCAGCACCAGCCATCTGTTGGGTTGTAATCGTATTTTGCTGGCCATCGGAAGCGAGCATGTAAACACTTTGTTGCTCCATGAAAGGCAAAATCGAAAACGCCCAACTACCAGGTTGTTGTTTTCCGGTTCCTCGGTCAGGGTCGCCCGTCCAAAAGTATCCCCAACCCCCTGAGGGAAAGCTCCCATGCGAATCATGATGATTGTGCAAGGCAATCGACAACTGTTTGATATTGTTGGCGCATTGAATTCGGCGGGCGGCTTCACGGGCCGCTTGTACCGCCGGCAAAAGCAATCCAACAAGAATTCCGATGATGGCAATAACAACCAACAGCTCCACCAGTGTGAAACCTGACATTTTCCTCGAATTCAAGCAGCGCATGTCTCAACTCATTTCTTATGGTTTTAAAACTACTTCGGAGGTAATGGAATTTCCAAGCAC
>JAYVPE010000577.1:0-3714 GCA_043757575.1 Pirellula sp. | reverse complement strand
AAAAATCACCCCTTTCATTTTATCAGCCGAAGGAGGTGCTTCTTGACGACAAAAATACTTTTCGTTGATGACCATGAAATTGTGCGTTTGGGTCTGAGACAAATGTTAGTCGGGACCGATTTGGAAATTGCAGAGGAGGCCTCTACCGCAGAAGAAGGTTTCAACAAGTTTTTAGTTTCCAAATATGATCTAGCGATCTTAGATGTTCGAATGCCAGGCGGAGACGGTTTGCAACTGTTAGGAAAAATCAAAACGCACGCGCCTAACCAACCTGTATTGATTTTTTCCGCCTACGATAATCCAACGTATGTTGCAAGGGCAGTAGCACTGGGTGCGAACGGATTTCTTTTGAAGACAGATTCCCGAGAGAAGATCATCGACGCTATCCAACGCACTTCCAAAGGCGAAAGTATCTGGAGTCGTGAGGAACTGAGGCGAGTCACTGGCTCGCTAGCTACTATGCGAGTGGGGAGCGATTCGGAGATTCCACTAACGCAACGCGAAGGCGAAGTGCTAAAGCAGTTGGCCAATGGGCTAACGAATAAAGAGATCGCCCAATCGCTGGGCATTAGTTACGAAACGGTCAAAGAACATGTTCAGCACATTCTCAGGAAAATCGGCGTGTCCGATAGGACGCAAGCGGCAGTCTGGGCCGTGCGAAAGAACCTGGTTTAAAGCGGCAACTGTCGCTAATCTACGACCTTGGCGTCGATCCATTTCATCAAACTTCGAAGTTGGTGGCCAACTTTTTCGATTTGGTGTTGTCGCTCAAGGCGGCGGGATGCTTTAAATGCAGGAGCGCCAGCTTTGTTTTCGAGAATCCATTCACGAGCGAATTGGCCCGTCTGGATTTCCTTGAGAATCTTTTTCATCTCTAGCTTTGTTTCGGCAGTAATAATGCGAGGACCACGTGTGTAATCACCGAACTCGGCAGTGTTCGAAATGCTGTAACGCATGTAGTTCAATCCGCCTTGATAGAGCAAGTCGACGATAAGTTTGAGTTCGTGCATGCACTCAAAATAAGCCATCTCAGGCTGATAGCCAGCTTCGACGAGCGTCTCAAAACCTGCCTTGACCAGTTCGCTTACTCCACCGCACAGTACTACTTGCTCACCGAACAAGTCGGTTTCGGTTTCTTCGGCAATGGAGGTTTCAATAACGCCGCCGCGAGTTCCGCCGATTCCCTTTGCGTAGGCGAGACCCAACTTCTTGGTCATTTCGTTGGCACCTGAACCGAGAGCGATCAGGCATGGAACGCCGCCACCTTTGGTGTATTCACTTCGGACCAAGTGCCCTGGCCCCTTGGGTGCAACCAATAGGGTATCAACGCCTTTGGGTGGTTCGATTTGGCCAAAGTGGATATTGAAGCCGTGTGAACACATCAGTACGTTGCCAGGAACCAAGTTTGGTTTGATGTGCGTTCGGTAAAGATCTCCTTGTACTTCGTCAGGCAACAACAAATTGACAAGGTCAGCCTTCTTGGCTGCTTCATCGATTTCCATAGGTTGGAATCCATGGCTGACAGCTAGATCGTAATTTTTTCCGCCTGGTCGCTGGCCGATAATCACTTTGCATCCGCTGTCTCGCAGGTTCTGGGCTTGAGCGTGCCCTTGTGACCCATAACCCAAGATCGCAATCGTCTTGTTCTTGAGGTGGGAAAGGTCTGCGTCGTTGTCGTAATAGATTGTCGCTGCCATGGAATGAATGTTTTTCAATTGGGGTTGGAAAGGTGAATATGTGACGAAAACGCAATCGAGTGTATTACTCGCTGGTCTGATTGGTCGCTGACAATACATCGGTCGCTGACAATACATCGAGTCCATTTGGGTTGCTACCTCGAACCATCGCAATTCGGCCGGTGCGTACCAATTCGAGAATTGTATAGGGTCGCATTCTTTCGATGAAGGCCTGGATCTTGCTTTCGCGACCGGAGATTTCGATCATCAATTCTTCTGAACCGACGTCGACTACTCTGCCACGGAATATGTCAACAAGCTCGCGAATTTCAGTACGGACACTACCGCTCGCAGCACTTATTTTAATTAGCATCAGATCCCGTTCCACATAGTCGCGGGAGCTGATGTCCTGAACGGCTACAACCGTAACTATCTTTTCAAGTTGCTTGCGGACTTGTTCCAAAACGTGATCATCACCCATGACAACAAACGTCATGCGTGAAAGATTTTTGTCTTCGGTTTCTCCGACAGCCAGCGAGTCGATGTTGTAGCCACGCGAGGCAAGCATACCAGAGATATGGGCTAATACGCCTGGAACATTTTGAACAACAGCGGAAAGTAAGTGCCGCATTGAGTATCTAATCCAGGGTTATAGATGCGTGAAAATTGAAAGTCGCGACCATGGCTTTGGCCTGCGTGCTTCCCAAGGGTCAAGAATGATAATTCGACAGAGCAATTTCCTCAAGGGTTCACCTGACTCGGAGACGTTAGATCGTATTTTTTAATACAACACAAGCAAGTGGCTTTGATAGGTGCCTGGCACCTATTGACTAGAATTGGCTTAGAACGTATTTTGATAAGTAAAGGAGATTTAATATGCCTAGAATTCCTAGAGCCGAACAGTTTGACCCTAGTTCCGTTTGTATTGTCCATCTGGTGCAAAGATGTATTCGGCGTGCGTTCCTGGCGGGTTTTGATGCCGTCTCTGGAAAAAACTACGAGCATCGACGTGAATGGATCCGGTGCCGGATGGAACGACTCGCGTCTGTCTTTGGGGTCGATGTACTGACTTACGCGATTCTCTCGAATCACGTGCATGTCGTCGTCCGCACTCGACCTGACGTCATCGCCGCATGGTCCGATTCCGAAGTCGCACTCCGGTGGCTCCGTATTTTTCCTGGACGCAGATTCGATGAACAACTCGCCGAACCAACCACAAATGATGTCGAAACACTAGCTAATAACTCCGAACGTATCCAATCCATTCGTATTCGCCTTTCCAATCCGTCCTGGTTTATGAAGGCTCTCTGCGAACCCATCGCTCGACTTGCCAATAAACAAGAGGAGGCCACCGGCCATTTTTGGGAGGGACGCTTCAAAGCTCAGGCAATTACCGACGAGGCCGGATTACTAGCTTGCAGTATGTATGTCGATTTGAATCCGATACGAGCCGCGATGACCCAGACCCCCGAAGAATCACTGCACACATCGGCCTACGATCGAATCCAGTCGCTCCAAGGAGCCACGATCCCCTCGGCCGCCGCCGATTTGGTTGCAGTCGAAACTTCAGAGGCTGGCCGTATTCTGCGGACCTCGACGCCTGATCAACTAAGAATAAGAAACGCGGCTGCAAAGAAGCGCAGAGGGCCCTCGATGCTGCGAGACGCTTGGCTGTCCCCATTGACACTCAACGAACGAGAACGTGCGGGACCTCAAGCCAGCAAAACGGGTGTTCGCGCGAGCGACAAGGGTTTTCTGTCGCTTGACATTCGAGACTACTTAATGCTGCTTGACTGGACGGGCCGCCAACGAGGTACCGTCCAGAAAGCAGACATTCCAAAGGATCTGGATCCGATCTTGAAACGTATTGGAATCGATGGTCGGATGTGGGTAGACTTGGTCTGGAATTTCAAAAAATACTTTGGTGGCGGTGGCGCCGCTGGCTCACCCCAAAGCCTCAAGGAATCAGCAGCACGTCGAGATCGGAAATTCGCAAGAGGCCAAAACGCAGCCGCCTGCTGCTTTGTCGTTAATTAGG
>JAYVPE010000576.1:0-13975 GCA_043757575.1 Pirellula sp. | reverse complement strand
TTGCGCACCCGGATCTTCTGTCAAGTTGATCGTCGTACTTACAAGCGTGAACACCGGCGGATCGTTTACCGGCACAATATCAAAAGCAAACGTATTGGCAGTCAAACTGGTGTCGATACCGCCGATCAAAAGTCCACCGTCATCACGGACCCTGAATGTGAACGAGCCCTTATTCAGGCCGTTCAAGTCTGCCGTCGGGGTAAAGGTCAAATTCGGAATCGACAGTACCGGAATCTTTTGCCCCGCAACTACGTTTACACCGCTGAGCTTAAGCACTCCATCTGTTGCAGGCGGTAAAGAGACGATGATTACCTCAAGCAACGTGTTGCTTGCAGGTGAATCGGTCGGATCGCTAAAGCCGAAGCTGGCAGCGGAGAACACGAACGGCGTACCATCATTGTCTTCGTTGATCTGTTGGACCTTGTCTGATCCAAAAGGAGCATCGTTGACCGGAGTAATTGTAATAGTTACTGTCGCAGGTTGGTTACTGACCAAGCGAGGGTCCGAGACCTGGTAGACAAACGTATCGGTACCAAAATAGTTGTCGACTGGAACGTAGGTAAAGGACCCGTCCGCATTAATGATAAAGCTTTTTGCATGCAGCGGAGCGACCAACGGCTGAACTCCGTCTGAGACAATATTGTTGCTATCGAATACAACGAACGGATCCGAATCTGCATCGCTATCGTTGGAAAGCACGCCTGGTGCCGCAACGGACAAAGGCGTGTCTTCGTTGACTTGATAGTTATCATCTACACCGGTTGGTGGAGTTCCTCGCAGCACTTCGATCAGATGATCCTCCACTTCTCCACCGACAGCTAAGCCAGTAGAGAACAATCCGCCCGTTGCACTCAATCGGAATCTCGCCGTTGTGTACCCAGACAAAGCCGTCGAAAGTGTACTTATGAGGAACGAGTTGACACCTGCTTTGACAGGCTCTGAGAAAATGACTTGCTCGCCAACATCACTAAAATCGTTGTCTTGGTTCCAGTCAATCCAAGCGTCGAGGTAACCCGTATCCGTTGACGTTACCGAAGTTGATACTGGTGGTGTCTTCGAATTAAATTGACCGTTGAATTGAACTCCATCCTCGTCGTCCGCGTTGACGTTGATTGTGCCAGAAAGCAATGTTGCTTGGGGCAATCTCAACTTTCCAGCAGCAATCGCAGTATTGACTGCTGATAAGACCGCATTGGCGACAGTGGTCTGCGTTTGCATACCCGCTGTCAAATCAAGAGTGATAGCAGTGTTGCCAAGTAAAACGGCAGTTGGGGAGACGGAATTAATAAATTGGAAAGTTACCGAACGGCCAGAACCATCTTGAATCGTAAACGTTTGTCCACCCGCAAGACTTGCGACATTCAATGCAACCACAATTCCAACCGAACCACTTGCCTGTTTTTGAACAAATCCACCGCTGTTGCTTAGGTCGAAGATGTGGTTCGCTGACCCGCCGACTGCAACGACGTTACCGTCCTGAACCGAATAGATGCCAGTGATGAGCCCCTTGTCGATGGCTTTTGCAAAAATACTGCTTGTCAAAGCGGCGGCAGCTTGTTGAGCTGTCATGCCAACGGTCAAATTGACTCCTAAATTCGATCCAGTCGTATCCTTCGTTGCTAGCACCCATTTTGCGGCCGCGAGGTCCGTTGCAAATACCCCACCCGAGGTATGCGCAACTAAACTTTGATAAAGGAGGCCACCGTTCGTAATATAAACGCCAGTTGCATAGACCGTAGAGGTCATCCAAACGGTCGTGTTCGTAAATTCGAAGGTCACACTTTTGCCAATGGCATCGGAGAAGGTAATTGTTCTACCAACAACTGCCGGGAACACGGGTGTGGAAACCAACAGTCTCGTTGATCCTCTGTTGGAAAGAGACAAAGGAACGCCAGCGGAAAAAGTAAAAGCCGAACCAAAATCATCTCCGTCTGCTGCGGGACTTGGTGTCCCATCCACGTCCGCATCAACGAACTGACCAAGTGCAAGCACAGGCACATCCGATGGATAAATCGCATGTCGTGCGCCATTATCGATCTGAAGGGTTCCACTACGTGAAACAGAAGTAGATCTTTGCATCGCGTCACCATAGTCGACGCCAACCTCAGGCATGACAATCGTGAACTGAGTCTGCGAATTGAGGCGATTTGGCTGCAGTCTATTCTGGGCGATATCCGTGATTGCGGGGATCGTAACCGACGTCAAGGAAGTTGAAGTCGGAGTAACAGTAAGACCGCTAACACCACTCAGCAGAATCTGATCGATTGCCAATGCAGACGCGTTCACTCCAGCGCTGATCAGATTGTTCGCTCTCAAAGCTTTCAGCAACGCACCTGCGATCATAGCACCGGTAAACGTCGACTTAAAAGGAACTGCAATTGCTCCGTTGGATACGCCATTTCCGGTGTCAAATTCCATCACAAATGGAGTTGCCCCCGAGTTGAACGTAATTTGCTGGCCATCGGTCAAGGTGCTACCACTCGGAATACTCAAGCGAAAGGAAGACTTATTAACAAGCGTTACTTCATAGGTGCTATCCGCACGCCAGAAGCCAGACAATGGAGTAAAACGAATGGTTCTGCTCGAAGCGTTATAACCGAAAATGTAATCTATCCCCGGTCGCAGCAATCGGCCATTCTCAGTCAACGCAACCGAATTATCGGTGACCGTACTGGGGTCTGGCCCCGTTCCCTCCGGTTCGTAAAGCAATATCGAGAATGAACCAAGATTTCCAGATGCCAAACGGATATAGGTCTTAGTGCGGTCGATATCCAGGTTGTCTGGATCATTGTCCAAGGGTGCCTGGAGGATTGCAACAGGCCCCGAAAAATCGGCGCGATCGTAGGCGCCGATGTCCTTGAACGTATTGGCGCCATTGCCATTGGGGTTGCTCACATTCGGATCATCGACGCGAAGTTGCCCTGTCAAGTCGACATCCGGTGCTAGGATTGGGCTGTCTGAAATGCCTATCGGTTTGCGAACGGTCGTCATTTCTTGCCGATCATTCAACGAATCGGTGGAGCTATCGATCGCCAGCGAGCCAGCAGCGATATAGTAGTTGCGTGCGGAAGCACTGACAAACAACGGATCGCTCGGCTGTAAAACTTGTGGATTCGTTCCAAGTCCGACAGAACCTGCGGTATTGCTCGCGTTGCCTTGGTAAAGAGTAGAACCGACCACTGTGGTAGTACTCGTTCCGTCGATACTGATCCCAATAGCATTCGACGCCACAATGTTATTCAACAACGTCGGACTTGCATTTTCTGTAACATTGATGCCAATTCCGGTACCGTTGAGTCCAACGATCGTGTTGTTGATGAGTCGACCAAAGGGCATTGGAGCCGTGACTGTGGTAGCCGACCGCTGATCACCGCTGAACAGGATTCCGCCGACCGCCGCCGAGTAAATAAGATTGTTCACAATGACCGGTCCAGGAACTAAACCGGTTTGATTGAACTGCAACAGATTGCGAACTGCACCAGGATGGGGCAGGGAACCCGCTAGTGGAGTCAACGGACTGACTCGAACTCCTGCATCCACGATGATTCCGTATCCAGATGCATCGCGAATAATGTTGCTTTGGATCAAAATCTGACCTTGATCGCGATCACGATTTTGATCGCCAGCTTCGTTTTGCTTAAAGGAATCAATACCAGATAGGACAAATCCCGAGGTCGTCGGATTCGCTACAGTTGTGAATCGTGTTCCCGCAAAAGCTGCTCCCCCTCGATTATCAGACGCGATGCTACCTGTGCTATGAATATTGACAGTTCTCGAGCCTGAGGTTTTTCCATTGTACGCCGTACCCAAGACCGTACCATCGGCAAGGCCTGCTGTGATATCCAAAATGGCTCGAGACTCAGGACCATTGATGGTATCGCGAATGTTCTGTGCAACGGTCGCCCATGTGTCAAAGCTTGTGAAAGGCACGCGAATATTGCCTTGTGCCACCCCTTGCCGCGGTCCACTGACGATGCTTGTGTCATCGTATTCGTATGTAGCAGTGGCTACACCGTTGCTAAGTTGGAAGGTCTGAGCGTCAAAGATCTGAGAACCACGAGGTGCGATGAGAGCCAATTGCTGCGAGGCGCGATCATTGGTATCAAAAGTTTGGTAAAGACCCAAACTCGGGAATGCCGTACCCCCAAATCCATACGTCGCTCCACGACGCACTTCGATCTGATAAGTACCGGTTTCAATCTCTTCGTAGCCAGGAGCCGGTTCATGCAGAGGATTTTTCGAGAAGCTAGTTACGGTCGCAGTCGAGTTGTTTTGGTAGGTAACCATTTCACCGCGTTCGGCAAAACCAATCACGATATCATCAATATAGACACCTTCAAAACGATTGTTCTGCCCGCGTTCAGCACCTTTACCTACAGTAGTCGTCACTCCACTATACGCTTCCCCATACTCATCGCCCTGCAAGCTGCCTATTAGCAACAGCGGACCTGGATTTGTAACAGCCTTGTTCCACAAAATAATGGAACGATCTTGGACGCGAATTGAATTCAAATTGCTCTTTTGGCCGACCGCGTTAAACACTTGAGCAAACGCTACACGAATCGCATCGCGCACTTCAATTGCCGTCATGCCTCGATTCACTAAGACCTGTTGGTTTACTCCTGATCCCGGTGTGTCTAACACAAAGGTTGCGGGCAAGGTCGCGGATACAAATGGGTTTGAATTCACAGCATTCATCACGGAGATAATACTCGGTGTGACAGGATCGATGACTGCCGTAAGTCCACGAGCAGTTAGCTTCGGTACAATCCGCGCCGCGATAGTTTCTGCAGTGTCGTTTGCAGTAAACAAAACGTTGTTTCCCGCGTTGTTGTTTGCAAAAGTGTAAGTTACTCCATCCACCTCGAATTGATCGCCGCTGGTTAATCTCGCTCCGGACGGAATCTGCAACATCAGTCCGAAATCGAATTCAAATGTCTGTCCACCAACAGTAAACCTGCGTTGCGCTACAGGCGTTGGAATGTTACTACCTGGAATAGCCGTCAATTCAATGCCACCGGCACCAATGTTGAATGAGCCAGCAGTGCTGAAGTCAAATCGCAATCGCAAATCCTTTTGGCCTGCAAATCGGCTAAGGTCCAGTCTCGCTTGCCTCCAATTGTCTGGCGCAGTTTGACCATTAAAGGTTGAGCCAGCATCGAACAATTCCGAAACCTGTCGAGTTAACGCGTTGGCTGGATCTACTTCAAAAGGATAGTCGAATTCATCTCGATTGCCCGCGAGCCGCGTTGCGTCGTACTCAGAATTGTTGGTTGCCAACAATTGCCAAGCGCCGGTCGAGTCGCTCGCAAAGACACGCAATGCATCTTTCATCAATGGTGCTTGGGTCGGATTGCTCGCGTTGGCGTTCTCCGTTTTCAAGTAATAGTTAAAGTACAGAGTCGGTTTATCTCCTGGACTATAGTTAGACAAATCGATTTGATTGCTAATCGTCGAACCCTTTGCACCACCTGGGAAGTCGAAGGTGTTCTCGCGTGTCGCATCGTAGCCTGGGAAGCCGGCAATTGGATTGTTGATTCCGGTGAAGTCGCCAGTCTGTCTGAGTGTGTCGGCTGGATCGTCAAATCCAAAGTACAGACTATCTCCACCATTCTGTTGCGATCGCCGAGCACCGTCAAAGGAGACATTCACACCATGCCCTGCATCCGTTCCCCGATTCGCAGATTGGTGCCACAGGTTGACGTCTAAGTTTGAGAACGCTAAGCCGCTCGGGCTCGAAGCAGCAGTTTGGATAAACCATTGCGCGTCTGGGAACACGCGGGCAGGTCGCCCCAGCGTGTCAAAAGCATACAACAGGCCGCTTGTGTCGATCCCGAATAGAATCTTGCTCAGTCCTAATGCAAGGGTCGAAAACCGGAGAGTGCTCTCTGCATTTCGCGGACCCGCGACCAAGCTTGCGAATTGAACTCGCTGTAGTGTCGTAGTGTTATAAATAGTTTCAAGGAAGTCGCCGTCACTAGTGGACGAGTTGGGATCAAACGTCGTCGCACCTATTTGATATAAATCTCCTTGATCGCTCACCCCGTACATCGTATCACCGGCAAAAGCGAGACCTGTTACGTCACCGTATTGAGGTACGGAGAGCTGCGCATTTCGGGACGGAACATCTCCTCGATCATTGGTTGTCGCTTGGACGAAAGTTGAACTCTCAGGCAACCAAATTCTGTTTCCAGTGACGAATTGGGCTAACGGTTCAAAGACCTTAACGGCGGCCAACAAGGTTGTATTCAATGTTGGGGCAGTATCGGTGAAGTTGAAGAACAACGGGATCGTGCCAACGCCTGTTGAACTATTGAAGGAAATTGTTGAAATGTTCGAGAAATTGGCCGACGTGAAACCTGCCAATATCAACCGAGTGCCACTTGCGGACGAGGCACCAGCTCCGAAAACACTATTGATCGTGGTAACCAACGTGTCAATTGCTCCAGGCGTCGACGGGGTCGGCAGGAACTGAGAATTGAAAACGTTTGTAAAATACTCTTCGATCGGAACTAGAACATTCGTTGGAACGTTTGGAATTGCAGCCGCTATCCGCCTTCCGTAGTCTGAAATCAGTGATACTGGATTCACGATGGTGGCCGTACTTGGCACAATAACGATACTTTGATCTCCGAGGATTCTCAACGTATTCGAATTAGTTGTGAAGAACGACTGCACATCCCAAACAGCTGCCGGAAGAGGCAGGGGAGGAAAAAGAGAGGTGCTTATCGCTGGCGGAAAGTTAATCGCGGCGTCGATCGCCTGCGTTAAAAACTGTTGGTTTGAACTCGCAGTAAATGTGATAGGTACCAATCCTGGTGCCGCCGTCACGGAGCCATTCGAATCGAATTCAAACGTAAGAGCGTCACCCGTCCTGTCCGTTACCGTGAAGGATGCACCGTCGTAGCTCTGACCAAAATTCAATGCTGGAAAATTATTGACCAACTGAGTTACGGTTAAAGGACTCCGAATGTTCCCCGCCTCTCTAAAAGTACTCAATTCCGAGTCACCCGTAAGAGAAATGCGATTGGTGCCGGGCAGCAAAAAGGCGCTCGCTTTCCATGGAAGCCCTCCAGGCCCCGCTACAATGGCCGTGGCTAATGGATTTCGTATCGCTGTAATGATCGCCTGGGACACCTGAAACTGCGTCGAGTTGGCTGCATCAAAAGTGATAGCCGAATTACCCAAAGTTATCGCTGCGGTCGAGTCGAACTCAAACGTTACTTGATTTCCACTAGTGTCCTTTACGATAAAGGTGTAACCATCGTAAGTAGCAGGAGCTGTTTGTGTCACGTAGTTATTGGTGATCACTCGTCCAGTATCAATTTCGAATGTCTGTGAGTTGGCGCCAGCCGTGAGCTGAAATGTCATTCCGTCACGGAAGAAATTGGTCGGAACCGTGGCTCCATTCGTATTGGCAGAGGTCTGCGGCAGCGTATCCGCGACCAGAGTTGCCGAAAGCTGAGCCGCGGTCCATTCAAAAGTACGACTCGTTCCATCTGGAATTCTTAACGTAACGCGGTCGCCACTCAATAACGACGGGACAGTCGAGGTCGTCGCATCCGCCATGACAATGGTTTGAGAAGTCGCGTTCCGTATTGTGCCCGCATCTTTCGAGGTGTCGACGTAACCTCGCTCAACAATTTGGGTTCCCGCCCCCTGAAGACGAGTTTCAGGTGGTCCGGCGCTGCGATCATTTTGAGGAGCGCTGGTTGCCGTCAAAGTTGTTGGGTCAAGCTTGTAGATATAATTCTTTGCATCCTTATTGCCTGTAAAACTCAAAAACCCATCCTTATTGCCTGTAGGAGTCGCAAACTGCGTAGACACGCTGGCGCCTCCGCGTGAACCCGATGCGTAAAGGAATTGACTGTTGGTACCAGTTTGCGGATAGGTTAGACCCAAGAACACCATACCCCGCCCGGCGCGCGTAGCTCCGGCGCCTGGTGTTAGAGCCTGCGCGGCGACTGGTGGGGCAACCGAATTATCCAGTTCAAACGTTTGGATACCTGACCCAGCAGTAATCGCCGTTGTGGTTGCGTTGCCTGCGGAATCCACCTGCAGGATCCCGCCGCTATTCGCATCGTTGACAATTCCTGTCTGTGGTGCGCGAGCACCGTGAATGGTCCCGTCGCCTCGGATTGTGATATCCTGAACAAACGGAAATCTGCTGACCAGTGAAACTTGCTGTCCAGTTAATGCGTTGATACTAATAAGTTCACTCGTATCAGAACCCGGAGCACGTTGAGATACAAATAGAACCACATCGGACAGAGTATAGGGAACCGTATTGGTTGTCCCGCCACCAAACGCTGTTTGCAGTGGACCAACTGCAGTGGTTGTGGATCCGCCAAACCGATCCTCAATTACCTTTCGAATGCTGTTAACCGGCTCAACGCGAGTAAGCGGATTGCCGCCCGCATCCGCTTTATTGAACTGAGCCAGGTAATCCGATGCCTGCTCGTTGGAAGTAATCGCGAGGAAGTAGTTTCCACTCGGAAGTTCTATGTTGCCCAAAAACGCATCCAGAACCCCTGCCGAACCACGAGACAAATCGGTGATGTTGCTGCCCCGCAGCGGAGCGGCAAAATCGTCTGCTACATTGGAGTCGGTACCGAATGCAACCAATCGAATTCCTCGGTTACTACCGCCTCCCAGCCCATTTTGATCGTCGTAAAACAGCCATAGGCTAGTATTCGCGCGACTAAGACCGTCCGCGTAATCGACATCGATAACTGCCGACAAATGCTGAACCAATCCGCTGTCTTGAAGCGAAACTTGATTTACTTGAAATTTATACCAGTCAACGTCGCGTAAACTATTCAAGTCACCGGCTACGGATAGCGCCGCTCGGTCTGTATTTGCTAAGTTGCCAAGATCCAGCGCATTGCCAATCTGATTGTTGTCGGTTGGCAATTCCACTGCTTCACCAACGAGCGGCGAATGCGTAGGCATCCCCAAGACTTCGATCGCATTGGTAGCGTAACGCACGTCCGCCAAGCTTATGGACGATCCACCAAACTCATCGATTTCTCGGATTCGGACTTGGAGTTGATATTGTCCTTCGGTTTTACCCAACGCTATTTTGCTAGGATCTTGGAGATCAGCCCGATTGACACCAAAAACACGAGAGTCAATGTTGCTGCTGCGAACTCGAACAAAGTAAGTGTTGACGCTGCCTGTTGCCCCAGGCAAAACCAACCTCATGCCTGGATCTAATGGATTCGTCGAATAGAAATCTGCAAAGGTGTTCGTTAACGAAGCAGGTCCGCTTCCGCCATTCCTTGGACTAAATGGTCCGGTTTGCATCGAGTTAACAAATCGTCCATCAATCGCACTTGGATTGGAATAGATCGGCAATACACCTCGGGATTCATCGAAACTGTTGTCGCTTTGCGCGATGATGTTTCCATTGGAATCGATAAGTTCGAGTACGGAATCGAGGCTGATATTGGTTCGATCGATATCCAGCCACACATTGGAACCAGCCGTTCCGCGGAAACTATAGACGTCGAGGTCGTTAATATTATTGATGACACCTGAAATGGTGAATCCCAATCGCGAGTTGTCATCGCTCGATTTTTCATTGGGCGCCAGGATACCCAGGTATTGTGCCGTGCTTGGGAAAGCGTTGACGCCAGCGCCTGTCGATTGAGCTGGCTCTAGCTCCGTTGTCGTGACCACATTGCGATCGTTGCTAAATTCGTCGATTCGCAAGCCACGCCATCCTCCGGCGACCGGGACGCTTCTACTGCCATCGTTATTGGTATCGGTTTGTGCTCGCCCATCTGGATCGAATCCTGCGCCAGCAGTGTCATCTGCCAAACTTGTTAAAATAACTGGGAAACCTGGAGCGCCGATTACCTGGAGCGTTCCGCCGATTCGATCATCGATTTCAATCGGTCTGCCATTGCTGGTTAGTCCCGCACCTGCACCCAACTTGACAACAAGACTTTCGTTTGGGCTGCTCTGCAGCTTGAGTCCGCCGTACACATACAAATCAGGAACAACAATTTCGCTCAGGACAACGTGGACGATATCGGTGTCGTCCCAAACACTCTCCGTATTTAAAGTTCCACCTCGAAGAACCATGCCATTGGTAACGTTGCCACCCAATGCGTTTCCACGAAGCAAGGGCCCCTTGTTTTCCGTGATCGCAGAATTTCGGTCCGCCGAACCTGTGAATCGTCCATTGTCTTTGACAGAATCGCCTGTCATTGAATTGGAATCGATACTGATGGCAGGCGCGTTGTTGTTGCGAATGATGTTATTGACAACGATCGGCTGCGATCCTCGTACGAAGATAGCAGCAGGAGTGTTAAACTCGGCTCCCTGACGGTTGGAGGTTGCTGGGCCGCCGGTACCCGAAGCATTCTTTTCGATCAGCGAATTTGTGATCCGCACGTCCGCTTGATGAATTTCTAATGCATTAAAACCTGCGAATGTACCACCGATCGAAGTCACCCCGCCTGCAAACGCAACGGTTGCAAAATCGAGGGAACCGCTACTGACGCGGCCATAGTAAAGTCCGCCCCAATCGCCAGGCTTTGGCAAAGTAGTAGCTAAATCGTTGTTCGTGTCAAACGTACCACCTCCCCCAAATCGGTCGTCTTGCCGACTGGTAAACACGATTGGCAATGTTTTGCTTCCCTCTGCAACGATTTGAGCGCCGACTCCTGCAACGATCCGCCCGCCTTGCAACTTAACTACCATGCCAGGATCTACCGTCAAACTCGAGTCCAACCTCGCCCGCGCTAATTGCGCAGTTATGTTCAAGGTCGTGCTGCGTTGAGAGGCCGAATCTACGAGGATGGTACTGCTTCGATCCAAATCTGCAACGAGTCGATACGTTGCTCCGCCATCGTCACTTCGGTACAATCTTCGACCGACAAAGCCAGCGGATGCAGAGGGTAAATTGCTCAGTCGGATGGAGTTAGCACCGGCAGGCACTGTAAAAGCTAAAGTCGCCGCGCTAGAAACACCTTCATTGCCATTTGAATCTACGAAGGTCATCCGGTAACGGTAACTCGTCAATGCGACAAGTTTTCCGCCATTTACATTTCCGCCACTTGCAATCACAACACCATTTACGGATGGTCCGGACTCTTCAAGAAATGCTCCACCAGGGGTACCGTCGATAGTCAACGTATCAGCAATAACATGGACTATGTCCGTATCGTCCCACCGTCCGGAAACCGTCTGAGCGGAGGTTGATTGACCTGGAAGCGTCTCGATTCGAATGAATAGCCCGTTAATCGAGTTGCCCGTTACTGTGTTGCCGTGAATGTCTGGTCCAACACGTGTATAGTCTGGCGTAAATGCAACTTCGGCCTGATAACGTGCTGTTGTGAAGTTGGTTTCCTCAAAGCTGTTTGGGTCGGCAGACATCGCTGCTGCTGCACTACGAGTAATATTGTTGTACACAAGCGTCGGCCTCGCACTTACCATGTGCAAAGGCGTGACGACTGTATTTTGGCCGTCAATGGAAACTTGACCACCACCATAACGCATATCAGCAAATCCCACGTAGTTGACGAATCGTCCTTGAAGTTCTTCATCCGATCGCCCTTCCGCTCGGTCCAGAGCGTTTCGGAACATGACGCCGCCCCAGTCACCGGGAGCCGGTGTACTAGACAGAATATCTGTATCGATCCCCAACGATTCGTCCGTATAGCTCGTGAACAATACCGACTGTTCAGGTGTTCCAAGCACCTGCAAACTTGCCCGCGAGCGATCCCCTGAACTCGTTGTACTACCGATACCGATAGAGGAACGACCCATTTTGAACAATACACCAGCGTCGACAATGACCGTAACACCCCTGGGAACTTCCATAGAACTTCCGTCGCCAAGCGGTTGATTTCCCAAGCCACCGGTTCCCACCTCAAATGCGAAATTATCGTTCGATGTCGAAACCTTTCCATCCAGTCCTCCGTTAGGAACCAATCGCACCACATCGCCAGGTTGAGCCACTGCGAAGGCATCTTTAATGGTCAAAAAGGGAGTGGCTCGAGAACCGTTGCCACCCACTGAACCGGTGACTTTGTCGACAAATAGAGTTCGACGCTGAGTGGTCTGCTCTAAATTGGGAGCGGCAGCTTGAAACCAAAAACTATAGACACCCCCAGCCTTGCCATCACTGTCACCGTCTAACGCTGAACCATTGACATCGGTGATACTTGCAGATTCGAGCGGGCGGAAACTGGTTCGGAGGCTATAGACACCTTCGGAGGTTCCACCTAAACCAGAGTCCGTAATCTCTGGATTAAAGTCTCGATTGCCACTAGCGCTAACTCCCAGGAAGTAGACCCCTGGCGTTAGCTTCAATTTCAGAAACGAATCTTCGCTAAAATAATTGTCATTACTTGAAATGACTTCACGCGATCCATCTGCGTTTTCACGGTACAAGGTAAGTACAGTGTCCAATGTACTACTATTTGGTAGTCGTTCCGCCACCGTCTCGGCAGAAAACTCGCCGGTTTGACCAGCACCGACGGTGAAACGATACATATCGATATCGCGACTGTCCGGACGGAACAAGTATTTCAAATTGGTAACACTTGCGGCCCCGGGCAAAACGGGCTCCACCGGACTGCCAGTTAACCATGCCGACTCTCCTCCGAACACAACATCATTGTATCCTCCCCCCATGTTCGTTCCTGGCGGCAACTCGGTTGCATGTCCCAGTCCTAGCAAGTGGCCAATCTCATGCGTCGCAACCGCGATCCAGCTAATTTTCGACGGGTCGTCGCTTGGCCCTGCACCATCCCACCAGGATTCTGCAGCATCCATCCTCGCGTCCACTCCATTTGCAACACCAAGCGTGTTGCCTGGACCATCAATATTGGCTGTCGCAATTGTCCATCCTGACGCAGCCGTTTCAACAAATCGTATTCCGGCGTAGTGGGAATAGATCTCAAATATCTCGCGAGCTCGCTGCTCCTGAGCAGGCGAAATCGAATTGAAAATAGGCTGACCAGAAGCATCTGTTCCCAGTTGATTGACCTTGTTGAAGTTATACTGCTGGAAAACGATCCCAACGCCAGTGTCAGGAGAATCACTGATGAAGTGACTCTCGCCAAGCTTAGGGTCATCGTCTACTTCGCGAGCCCCTGGAGTATCGGGAGCGCCAGGGAAGTCTAAAGGAAATGCGGCACTATTAACAATCTGCTCACGAATGTCCAGACTTTTTAGCGAGGCGAAAGTTCCGAGATTTTGCGCTGTCAAGAACGTCGAACCAGGATCTGCCGCGGGATTCACCACCTGCGGAGCGGAAGGCTTTACTTCATTCGTACCGATTCGAAGCCTAAATGATGTGTCATTCGCTTGCAACTGATCAATATTTTGAGCGAATGTCAATACGACCATATTCCTATCAGCAAAGTATTCCACTTTCGTTGGATTGCTCAAGAGGTCGTCTGTATTCGATACTGTTCCGCGATCCGCATAGAGTTGGTAAAAGGAAGTATTGACTACGGTTGGGTCTGGCGCAACTTGGCCCGTTGAAACGTCTGATGCATAGAGTCGGTCCGTACTATCAAAGTAGACTTCTATCTTGTCTCTAGCTTGAACCAGGGCCCCGGTGCTATTACGAGTGACAGGCTGCGGAACCACAGCCACGATTTTTGTTCCGAGCTCAAGATTAAACTCGTATGTATCTCGATCCGCGCCCGCAAGTCGAGGCTTGAGGAGCAAACCATTGATATCCTTGATGGCGGTTGTTGGCGGCAACGGAATGTTCGCTCCGAAAACTTCTACGCGATACAAATCGTCCAGCAATGGCTGCGCAAATCGAGCTACGATAACGCGTTGATTGGTCGGATCCGAAAAGCTCAAAAACGCAGGATCTATTACGACATCGGTTTTCGGAGTCAATAAACCGAAAGCCCCGTCTCCTCCAGCTCGAGTGATTCGAATTCCATTGTTGATCGTCGCGGGATCGATCGCGGCGTCAAATCGGAATACGAGCTCGCGAGGC
>JAYVPE010000575.1:0-3718 GCA_043757575.1 Pirellula sp. | reverse complement strand
CTATGTAGTCTGCGATGAAGCCAAGTTGACAAGTGAAAAGATCAGGAGTCAGCTTAGCCATCTCCCAGCCAGGCAAATATGCGTGCCAGCGGTCGTGGAAGGCATCGTCGTTTCGAATCGATTCAGGGAGTGGCTGAAACAAGTGAGATGTCCTCATTATCGTATCAATGTCACCATGCGTGTTCCCATTGAAAACGATACTAGCTTCTGCGGATATGGTTCCTTTGTCGTCACCGCGTGAGAATGAGCCTTGCTCCATATAGCCTTTGTACATGTCTTTGTCGTTCGCAGATTTGAAATTTGGCCCGGCAACTTCATCAAATGCTACGACATCGTACTTAACTACAAGCCCCGGCTTGTCTTTGCGATTTTTCCATCCGAAAAGATCGGTGACGCTTCCTTGTCCGCCTGACAATAGATTTGCATACGGACTAATCTCCCGAAACACGAATGATTTGCCAGTTTCTTTCGGTCCAAGTTCAATGAGGTTATAGTTGCGTTCCACCATCGGCACGAGACGTAACAAATAGAACAATTTCCTCCGCCAGGTGAACTCGGGGCGAGATGGTTCGTATCCCATTGTTCGCATTAAAACGTCGACCCATTCGTTTCTCGAAAATGATCGCCTACCTGTAATAAAATCAGACAGGTCGGCACTTGCGATCTGAATCGGTTGCATACGTTTCAAGACAAATGGTCGTGTAACTCCACCGTGTACAATGGATTCATCAAAGGCGACTTCCAAGTTAGACCAAACCCCGCCAGTAAGTGTCCTCTCGAACTGATGCACGGTCTTCTCATCAACGTGGACTTTGTCCAATCCAGATGTCGCAAATTTAGCCCAGTACTTCCCGCCTTGGTCTTTTTCATCGAAGGTAACGTTTACAAGATCGATTAGCTTAATGGCTCGACGTTGCTGGAGCCGAGCTTTAATTAACTCGTTTTGATCTGATCGAACAATTCGTTCTTTGATCAGTTCCTTCACGTTTTCAACACCTTGGTCGATCTGCGTTTCGTCAGTCGTCGAACAATATTTCCCAAGCATGTACTCGAGAACGTACACTGGAATTGAAAAGCCAACCTTTAGTCGCTGAACTAGATCCTTCCGAACTACCCGCCCTGGAAATGATTCAATCAGTTTTTTATCAAGGTGGTCAACCCACGCAGGGTGATTTCCGTTGTTAGTCATAGGGATTTCTAAGCGTATTCGCTCTACCAATCGTTGATTTCGGTTTTAAGTGGAACTTCTTCTCTTGCTAAGATTTCTTCGTCGTCCGCATCGATGACGATTACCGATAATTTTGTACCGAACGGCAGTTCTGGACGCGGTTCAATGATACTCAGCTGCACGGTTAGAGGCGGACCTTCGGGCCGCACAAGAACTGAGTCCGCGTGGCGGAAAACGAGCTTGCCAGTTTCCTGCTCAATAATCTTCACGACAATGGATCTTGGAATCAAATCGCTATCTGGCCCCAACAACAATAGTTGGCCAGTGCCAGCTGCTTGCACCTGCAATCGTGGGGTTTCGCTTGATATGTATCCGACAGGTTTCAGGACCACGTCGATCTTTCGTATTTTTATCGGCCAGTTGGCAACGATCACCGGTATCGCCAATTCTTGCAGTGTTGCACCGCCATGAAAGAAACCTAGTGCACCGTAGGTACGAAAAGCTGATGTACTTCGTGGGATCGCCACCTCGAGATCAGATTGTGCGACCGGCAAAATCACAGCAGTGGGATGCGAAAGGTTGCGACCAACCATTGCTCTCCTATGTTTCCATTCGATTTGCCCGGCAGGGAGAATCTCCTCGATCTCGTGCTCGTCCGGTTGCCAATGAAAGAAGCCGTGATCTGACACGATGATGACTCGGTTGTAGCCCGCATCGCGTACCCGACGAACCGCTTGCACATATCGCCTTAGATGTGTATCAACGCCGGTGAGTTCAAGCTGGCCATCATGGCTATCTAGCTCATCGCCGTGGATTGCTATGAGCTTGCGTGTTTTTGTTGCCTTCTTCAGTTTGTCAGCATCGAATATGTCAGCGATTTCGAACCAGTCTTTGCACGCATAGCTCTCTTTAAGCCATCTGCGTCTTTCCTTGGCCCACTTCAAGTCACCGTCGAAATTCGCAGCATGGATGCAAAGCTTTCCATCGGCTGCAATGGTTACCCTAAAGCGCTCGCGTCCGATCGGCAACGCATATGCCATACCCAACGCAGTTACGCTTGGGATTGGAGCTATCGCGCCTTCGATCCTCGCCCGAATTTCTGGTTCGCCTTCATTGATAAGATCGCAAAGTCGGTATCCGATATCAAATCGACATGCATCCAAGAAGAAGACGGCAGTTGCTACTGTGGATGATTCCAGTTCCTTTAACAACTGTTCGCCAGCAGTCGGTATCGATGCCAATGATTCCGTGTCGCTGGCTAAAAGCTCTGAGAACGTTCTTCCGATACGATCAAGAGAGCGTAGGTAGCCTCGACGAAGTCGTAATCGAATTCTATTCAGCACTGTTGGCAGATCTGGGCGCTCTTTGAAAAGTTGCTCTCCGGCCCAATCAAGTTTCCATCCCGCCAAGGTGTACCAGTCGAAAGCGTCACGAATCGTAGACCAACGCTTCTCAACGTCTCGACACTCTTTTACGAGCCCTGCAGCATCCGCAAGTTCTGTAAGGAATCGCCACCCTATCTTTTCCCTTGCCTGCGACTCCCAAAAGCCGCGTTCACGCTCTTTGAAAACCTGCAAACTTTTCTCGAGCTCATCCGTCAGCAGGTCAATATTCTCAATTCGATCAAATTTTGCTGCCGCCTCCTCAAATAATACCTTTTCAACTGCTCTGGAGGCACGCGAGCGCGGAGGTGAAGATAGGTTCCTGGCCCAGTATGTTAAGCCTACGGTTGCGTCAGCCTTGGGAACCATTGTTTCAAATGTAGTTATGTAGTGAACGTGATTCTGCCAACTACGAAGCAAGTCAAGTGATCGTTTCCGAGGCAATCCAGGAGCAACAATCTTGTTGGGTTCGGATGGTGGCTCGATGGCATAGGCTTCTGCAGCTTCAGTGCACAACAAATAGGAAAGAGATTCAATTCGCCAATTCTTTTCAGAAACACCCGCTGGATTTGGCAATCCAAAGTCTTCAGTAGCCCGACGTGCAAATACTTCAAAGCGATTTTCGCGTACCAGCCGTTCAAACTCTCCGTCGTTTCCCGCTAATACTTCAAGCATTCGGCCGTCATCAACGAGAGTTCCTTTCGCATTCCCTGGGGTCAGCTCCCGCCAAGTTGACTTTGGTTTATCGAACCACTCGCGAGCATGTGCAGGTAATAACCCAATCAATTCTTGCTCATGTTCGAATGGGATTTGCACTCCATATGATCGCAATGCATCGAGTAAAGTGGTTTCCCAAATCTCTTCGGCTTCGATTTCAAAAACTTTGAACCACGTTACGTCTTGGCGGGCGGTCGGCAACCATACGATTCTAGGACGACGCTCTTCGCGGAACATCCGATCTCGAAGAACTAGCTCATGAAAATCAGGTTCTTTTGGAACTGGAGCCCACAACTCGAATCCCGAAACAACTGACGCTGCTCGTAAAAGATCTAGCCAAGCTCGATCTGGGTCGCACCAAACGATGAACGGCACAGGAATCGATTGCCGAGTTAGAACATCGTTTATCTCGTGGATTAACCAGTTTTGAAATGAATCGTTCAAAGTCCAG
>JAYVPE010000574.1:0-3719 GCA_043757575.1 Pirellula sp. | reverse complement strand
GGAACGTTCGTCGTCATGAATATTTCAAAAGCAAGCTCGAGCAATTGTCAAAGAAGTATCCTGGCAAGCTTTGCGGTCCGTACGGCGAGGGAATGATGATCGCATTCACGCCTGGGAATGGTGAAGCGGACGAAGCGAAAGACATGCTCATGCAACTCTACAATTTGGGCCTCATGGGCTTCTTAGCGGGCAGCAATCCAAACAGAATTCGGTTCCTGCCGCCTCCTGGTGTCACGACTGAAAAGCACATCGATCTGGCATGCGGAATCATTGAGCAAGCAATCCATTAACTTCATCTTCGTCGGGTAGCGTTCTCCATCGCGCAGCTTACTCTGTATAGAATTGCAGACGCAAAGGGGAATGGTCACTTATTCATTAATAATAGTCAACAAAATCCATGCCAACCGACTCAAAGCCAAACTCAAGCCTAGCGACCGCTCCTGGAAAATGTGCATTGATAACTGGAATCACAGGTCAAGACGGCTCGTATTTATCCGAGCTCCTTTTGGACAAGGGTTACACAGTACACGGAATTGTCCGACGAAGTAGTTCCCTCGATCGCCCTCGACTCCTCGAACAATACAACGACCCAGAGATTTACGGAAAACGGCTGTTTCTCCATTACGCTGACCTCTCCGACACGACTTCCATTCGTAGAATCCTAGCAAGTACCCAGCCAGACGAGTTCTACCATCTTGCTGGCCAATCGCACGTTGGTCTCAGTTTCGAAATACCCGAGAGTACTTGCGAATTGACTGCGATGGGAACTCTCCGGATCATGGAAATCCTTCGTGACCAACCAAACAAACCGAAATTCCTTCATGCTAGCAGCCGCGAAATATTCGGTACACCCACTGAAAGTCCTCAAGACGAATCGACGCCGCTCAACCCCAATTCACCTTATGGCTGTGCGAAGTCCTTTGCAACGCAAATGGTTCGGATTTACCGCGACTCGCATGGCTTGTTCTTTTGTAACGCAATTTTGTACAACCATGAGAGCCCGCGTCGAGCTGAAAATTTTGTGACTCGAAAGATTACACTGGCAGCAGCACGAATCAAACTGGGGCTTCAATCCAAATTGATGCTGGGATCGATCGATTCGGCACGCGACTGGGGCTATGCCAAGGAGTACGCAGAAGCCATGTGGCGCATCCTGCAACACGATCGACCTGACGACTACGTGCTCGCGACGGGCACGAGCTACACGGTTCGAGAGTTCACACAAGCTGCATTCGAACATGTCGGTCTAGATTGGGAGAAGTATGTGGAGCAAGACCAACGTTTTGTTCGACCGGCCGACCCAGAGTCACTTTTGGGCGATGCTACGAAAGCGGAACAAGTGTTGGGCTGGACAGCTAAGACGAGAATGCCTGAACTAGTGAAAATGATGGTCGATCACGATTTAAAATCGGTGTTGGCAAAATGACTTCCCCAATCCCTGAATCCAATTCTTAAATTCATGAAACTACTCGTCACGGGTGCATCCGGACTTATTGGCTCCGAAGTCTGTTCTCATTTCGCTTTAAAGGGCTGGAAAATCCATGGCGTTGACAACAATCAACGCGCTGTTTTTTTTGGTCCACAAGGAGACACGCGATGGAACCAGGCGCGTCTACAAAAGCAAATAGCGGGCTTTGAGCATCACGAGATCGACATTCGCAACCGCGACGGAATCCTCGAACTCGTTCGCACGATTCGCCCGGATGCTATCGTTCACACGGCAGCCCAGCCCAGCCACGATCGAGCTGCAGCGATTCCGTTCGACGATTTCGATACCAATGCCGTCGGAACGTTCAATTTGCTCGAAGCGGTGAGGCAAGCCTGTCCGGAATCGCCGTTCATTCACATGTCAACCAACAAAGTGTATGGGGACCGCCCTAACACGATCGCCCTCAAAGAACTTGAAACGCGATGGGACTACGCTGACCCAACTTTTGAGCACGGAATCGCTGAGAGTTTTTCTATAGATCAGTCGAAGCATTCGTTGTTCGGAGCGTCCAAAGTCGCGGCTGACATCGTGGTACAGGAGTACGGTCGCTATTTCAACATGCCGACTTGTTGCCTTCGCGGTGGATGTTTGACTGGTCCAAACCATGCCGGCGTTGAGTTGCACGGCTTCCTGAGCTATCTCGTCAAATGCAATCTTGAGGGGCGTGAGTATCGCGTCTTCGGCTACAAAGGCAAACAAGTTCGCGACAATATTCACTCCGAGGACGTGGCTAAGTTCATGTCGGCATTCATTGAAACACCTCGATGCGCCGAAGTGTACAATTTAGGAGGTGGGAAAGCGAATAGTTGTTCGATTTTGGAGGCGTTCAAAATCACTGAGTCTTTTACTGGCAGTGCTCAAAAACACGCGTATGTGGATGAAAACCGCATTGGCGACCACATTTGTTACTACAGTGATTTGCGAAAAATGCGAGAGCACTACCCAACGTGGGACATCACACACTCGCTAGAAAGCACGATTGGGCAAATCGTCAACGCCTGGAAAGTAAGAGCGGTTAACTCAGCTTGGCCAGATCAAGGAATACAATAATCGAAGGATTGCCTACTGGCGTGTAATGGCCGGTGAACTTGAGGCCACCGGTCCGGCGGTTCACATCAAAGACAGCGATGTTGTCGCCACGCTGATTGCAACAATATAGGAACTGGCCCGTAGGGTCGAAATTGAAGCTACGCGGATAATTCCCTCGTGTCCATTCTTCTCCAAGGAACGTGAGGTCACCGTTTGGACCAATGGAAAAGATCCCGATGCTGTCGTGCAGTCTATTGCCCGCATAGACAAATTGACCATCGGTTGAAACTAGGATCTCCGAGCAGAAATTGCTACCAGCAAACCCAGGTGGCAGGGTAGAAATCGTTTGGCGCGTCGCCAATCGCCCTTTTGTAGCATCGTAATCAAACAAAACGATTGTTGAGCCTTCTTCCTGAATGGAGTAGAACCAACGACCATTGGGATGAAAATGGAAATGCCGCGGCCCGTCTCCGGGTGGCAGCGAGTTTGAGTGCGGTTCATTCGGAGTCAACACGCCTGTCTGTTCATTGAATTTCCAAATGAAAATTAGATCTAGGCCCAAATCGACATGCATTACGAAGTGTCCTGTCGGATCGGCTTGAATCATATGCGCGTGTGTCCGATCATGACCGCTGAAGGCGAAGCTGCCAGGTGGCGCATTGGTAGCTTTCGTAGGGCCAATCTGGCCAACATCATTTTTGACGTCCGTGGTGGCACCCAAACGACCGTCAGGCAGGATCGGCAGCACGGAAATCGAGCCGCCAAAATAGTTGGCTACCAACAAGAACCGACGCGACGGATGGATGCTGACATAGGTCGGACCTGATCCGCCGCAGCTAACTGTGTTGAGCAACTCTAGTTTCCCGTTTGCCCGATTGATCTCAAAGGCGCTGATCGTCCCTTCCTTGTTGTCACCCACCCGATCTGTTTCATTGGCGGAATAAAGTCGGGTTCCGAAGTCATTCAGAGCCAAGCAGCTTGGACTTGTTCCCATCTCATAAATGCCGGCTGGTTTCATCGCCCCGGTAACGCGATTTACCTGGAACAGGTGTATACCGCGACCATTTCCTGGTGGCAGATCTACTTGTGTTGGTAACATGTCCCTGAGTGGCGAGCTGAAAGTGCCGACATAGGCAATTAGTGGCGAACTGGCTTCACCGGTTTGTGAGTGTAGGAATTCGGTAAGGAGTGGAGTCGTACT
>JAYVPE010000573.1:0-3720 GCA_043757575.1 Pirellula sp. | reverse complement strand
TCTCCGGAAGCGGTATTTCCGGCTGCGGGCCAGCGGTTGGAATAGCATGCGATATTACCAAGCGGGCTAGTATACGAGCCATGTTAGACCAAGTCAGTTTGGCCTACGGCGGGTTCGATTCGATTTGCGTTACGGCAGGAATTTTCGTTCCTTCGGATACCAGCGGTCACATTCCCGATGATAAGTGGGCGCTGACGTTCGCGATCAACGTGACCGGCAGTTACTTGGTAGCGGACGAAGCCAATAAAAACTGGCTTGAACAAGGGTTGCATGGTAGTCTTGTTCTTACGACGAGCGCCAACGCCGCCGTTGCAAAGAAGGGAAGCGTTGCCTATGACACCAGCAAGGCGGCAGCAAATCACTTGGTGCGAGAACTCGCCATTGAACTTGCACCCCTCGTTCGGGTCAATGGTGTCGCGCCAGCAACTGTCGTTCAAGGCAGTGCCATGTTTCCTCGCGACCGGGTCATTGGTTCGCTTGCCAAATACCGCATCGACTATACCGAAGATGAACCAACCGAGTCGCTAGTCTCGAAACTGGCTCAGTTCTATGCCGACCGAACGTTGACCAAATCTCCGATTACACCGGCAGACCAAGCCGAAGCATATTTCTTGCTAGTCAGTCAACGCTTGAGCAAGACAACGGGACAGCTCATCTCGGTCGACGGTGGTTTATACGAAGCCTTTTTGCGGTAGTGCCGTGTTGCCTGCACAGTAGGCAAGTTGAAATTCGCCCAATTTTGGCAAAGTCTAACGCCTCTGCGTTGTAGAAACACAGGCCTATCCTATATCATGACGGAATGGAAATGCGACAAGATTTGGTCCGCAGCATTTTCCTCCTGCCTGTTTTTACCCTCCCGGGCCCGCAAGCATGATGCATCCTTCCGCATTAGTATTGTCTCAACACCTGACGCTTCGACCTCCGTATGTCCGAATTTGCGTTGGCTGCGCGTTCTTGCTGATATTCATGGTTTTGCATCCACAAAGCCTAATCCACGCCAGCGAACACGAGTTCTACCTGAAGTTAGTGAAACCCGTTTTGCATGCGCGTTGCATTGCATGTCACGGTGCACTTAAACAAGAAGCGAACTTGCGATTGGATACCGTGTCGTCGATGCTCACCGGTGGAGAAAGCGGTCGAGCGATTCTTTCTGGAGATTCAAAAAATAGTTTACTTGCGCAACGTATCACGGCCGACGAATCGATGCGCATGCCGCCCGAGGGTGAGCCTCTACTGCCAGCACAGATAGACTCGATCAAGTTATGGCTGAACGACGGAGCTAAATACCCTCCTGACGAACAAGCTGAGCGGAACCCCAAAGATCATTGGGCATTTCGCGCACCCATGCGACCGGCCCTTCCAAGTGTTGATCCATCAACGCGACGAATCAACCCAATCGATGCCCTCCTTTCTGAGCAGCATGTAACCAAAGGGCTTGTGCCTCAACACAATTCTGAGCCGATGATCTGGCTGCGGAGAGTGTCACTGGATCTTATAGGCCTACCCCCTACCAAGAGTCAACTCGATGCATTCGTCTCCGATCATTCCGAAGATTCCCGCAATCGTGTCATAGAAGTGCTTTTGAATAGCAAACAATACGGAGAGCGTTGGGGACGCCATTGGATGGATATTTGGCGGTATAGCGACTGGTGGGGGCTAGGCGAAGAAGTTCGCAATTCACAAAAGCATATGTGGCATTGGCGAGATTGGATTGTCGAGTCGCTCAATGAAGACGCAGGCTATGACCATATGCTTCGAGACATGCTGGCTGCCGATGAACTCTATCCAAATGACCTAAACCGCCTCCGTGCTACGGGCTTTCTCGCCAGACAGTATTTCAAATTCAATCGAACCAGTTGGCTCGACGAAACCATTGAGCATACGTCCAAGGCAATGCTCGGCTTGACATTCAATTGCTGTAAATGCCACGACCATAAATACGACCCAATCACTCAGGATGACTACTATCGATTCCGCGCCCTATTTGAACCCTATCAAGTTCGAACAGAAATGGTGCCAGGCGTAGCAGACTTTCAAAAAGATGGCATCCCCCGGGCGTTTGATTGCAACCTGGATTTGCCAACCTATGTCCACATCCGCGGTGATGATCGCAATCCAAATAAGTCCCAGTCGATCAAACCCTCCGTTCCCGAACTTTTGCGATGGGAGCCATTTCAGATCGAATCCGTTTCGTTACCTCGCGAAGCTTATGAGCCCGCATTACGAGACTTTGTAGCCGACGCCTATCGCGGAGATATACAAACGAAGTTGCTCGCCTCGAAAGAGGCTGTCGTCGCCGCTCAAGGTCAACTCGCAAAGCTGATCGACGAACCGCTCGACGAACCGACATCCCTTACCGACAGAGCAACGAGCAATACTTCATTTGAACTAGCCGCCCTTGAGCTTGTAGTAGCTGAGAAATCGATCCGAAAATGGGAGCTGGAATTGGAAGCTGTTCCTTTTCGATTCGCTGCGGATCGTGCAAAAATAAACGAAGTCGCGCCCGATGAACTTAGTCGACTGGTTGGACTCGCGTCACAAGCCGAACGAAACGTGTCGCTTGGCAGGGCAGACGAGGAGCTTAGCCGATCTGAGTTGGCACTACTGAAGTCCACTCCAGAAACCAAAAAAGCAAGCGAAAAAAAGCTGGCTGCTGCTCGTTCTGCATTCGAGTTGGCACAAAAGCAAATTGCTGAACCGGGAGAAGCGTACGTGTCGATGCGAGGGGCTGAGAAATCAGCCGAATCGAACTTAGAAACGGACGAGTCCAGAAAAAAGGCATTTCCACGGACCAGCACAGGCCGCCGCACCGCCTTCGCACAATGGCTAACCGATCGTCGTAACCCACTGGCCGCAAGAGTTGCCATCAACCATATTTGGTCTCGGCATTTTGGTCGTCCACTCGTTCCGACGGTGTTCGACTTTGGTCGCAAGGGCACACCACCCACAAATCAGAAGCTGCTCGATTGGCTGGCGGTTGAACTGATGGACCACGGCTGGAGTATGAAACATATTCATCGGCTTATAGTTACTTCGGAGGCTTATCGACGAACGTCGTCGAATGCAGCGGCATCCTCCAACCTTGCAATCGATCCCGAAAATCAGTTTTACTGGCGAATGAACTCCACGCGAATGGAGTCGCAATTAGTACGCGATAGTTTGCTTTCCCTGGCTGGCGAACTCGATATTCAGGTCGGTGGCCCTTCGATTCCCGCGGCGGACGATAAATCGCGTCGTCGAAGTCTTTACTTCGTTCATTCGCACAACGAACATAACAAACTGCTCTCCGTCTTTGATGACGCCAATGTGCTGGATTGCTATCGCCGTGGCGAAAGCATTGTTCCTCAACAGGCTTTGGCTTTAGAAAACAGTACGCTGGCAATGGAAATGGTGGATCGCATCTCCCTACGACTTCAAGAATCGAATCCAACTGCCAGCGATCGTGAGTTTGCTCGCCTTGCTTTCGTAACGATCTTGGCCGACGAACCATCCGAGGCCGAGCAAAAATGGATCGAAAGCATGATGATCAAAATGAGAGATTTCGCAAGTAATGCGACCCCCGATCAAGCGAAGAATGCAGCTCGGTTAGGCTTAGTTCGCGGACTCATCAACCACAACGACTTTATCACGATTCGTTAAGGACACGGGTTCAATATGAATATTAAGTCAACCAAGCATCGAGACGATTGTCGTTCCACACGGAGGTCTTTTTTGACTGAT
>JAYVPE010000572.1:0-3720 GCA_043757575.1 Pirellula sp. | reverse complement strand
CAGAGAAAGTTTTGAATAGCATCTGTGAGCGAGCCGGTTTATGAAAGTTGAACGAGAGATGGAAAGATACCTCATTGTTAACTCCGACGATTTCGGGGCGTCGACGGGGATCAATCGTGGAATCATCGAAAGCCACCAGCGTGGTATTGTTACCAGCACCAGCTTCATGACAACGGGCCGAGCCACCGCAGAAGCGGTTGCGCTTTCGCGAAATAATCCAAACTTGTCGATTGGGCTTCACTTCGATGTTTGGGGTGAAGACGAACGTGAGTTTGATCTGAGTGATACGGCAGCGGTGCGGGACGAGTTTCGTCGGCAACTGGATGATTTCGAAATGATGATGGGACGATTGCCAACACATATCGATTCTCACCGACATGCGCATCGGCAGCCAGGCATGATGACTATCTTTCGAGAATTGGTCGAGCCGCTGGATGTGCCATTGCGAGACAACGGACAAGTGAAGTTTATCGGTGGATTTTACGCTCAATGGGAATGGATGGTGACGGAACTCGACTATATCAGTCCGGACGCGTTGATCGAAATTTTTGAGTTGGAATTGAGCCCAGGTTGGAACGAACTGTCGTGCCATGCAGGCTACGTCTCGCCTGACTTCCAGTCGATCTACTTGACGGAACGAGAAACCGAAGTGGCTACACTTACCGATCCAAGAGTCGCCGCCGCGATCGATAAACTAGGAATTGTTTTAACGAACTTTGAAAGCTATGGAAAACAACATGCGATCCGAACACATGGACCACGCTAACGCACCTCCTTCATCGTACTCGCACTTAGGCGCATGCTGGTACTCCTACTCCTACGCGCACTTGGATTTCTGGTCGACGAGTGGACATTCGAAAACGAAAAAGAATACTGTTACAAGGGGACTAGACCTGGGATTAGCAAAAAGGTCCCAAACGACAAGTCACTGCGGCTTTACCCTTGTTGAATTGCTGGTTGTCATTGCGATAATCGGCCTGTTAGTTGGGCTGCTGTTGCCGGCGGTACAAGCTGCACGCGAGGCGGCGCGGCGGATGCAATGTTCCAACAACTCGAAGCAGCTAGGGCTAGCCGTGATAAACTACGAGTCAGCTATGCGTCGCCTGCCACCGCACGAAGGAGGCACGTGTTGCAATGTCCCTGGGACAAACAACAGCACGCTGAGTGGCATCGTGATGCTGTTGCCATACATCGAACAAGGTCCGCTGTGGACGACAATATCGGCGGCTCCTGGCCAAGGAGGGGAACCAAGCATCAGTGCCTTTCCGCATCCGCAGGGGAACATTCCAACACTGATGTGTCCTTCGTCGCCCGAGCCGCCTCGTGCCAATAGTGTCGATCCAAAGTGGGGCGGGCCTGGACGCAGTTATCATCTTAGTTTAGGCGACTTGGATCTGAATGCCTATTCGCATGCACCCTATCTTGCCCCTCCGAAGCGAAGCGCATTTTCCCCCAAAGCCGGTGAGACCAGACCGCTGCGTGACATCACCGATGGGCTGAGCAGCACTATCATGATGTCCGAGCAAGGTTTGTTCAAAAGCACGAGCGAAATTAGAGGGACATTTTGGGAGGACTACACCATAGCGACGCCCAATGCATGTCGAGCCAGCGTACCCAATCAATCGTACAACGGGCATGGCAGCATCCTTGGCAATGGCAGGTTCTGGGCTCAAGGCGCTGGCGTCGCGGGCTATACCGTAGTGACCATCTTGCCTCCGAATTCGCCGTCCTGCGGCTACTTCCCGACAGTATCAAGTTACCACAGTGGGGGCGCAAACATCGTCTTGTGCGATGGATCAGTTCAATTCGTGAGCAACAGCATCAATGTAGGCGATCAAAATGCTGCCCCGCCAACTTCATCAGGAGGCGTAAGCCCGTATGGCATTTGGGGTGCACTAGGTACGGCTCAGGGAAGCGAGATTATCGGTGAGTACTAATTTTGGCCCAAAGGCGTGTGGTCAAAATACTCGACCGATTCAAAAATACAAATGATTTCGTTGGAGGCGACGAGGGCAGAGCGGGTATCGAACGGGCGGATCGCCGTTGCCTGCGTGACATAAGTCCACTCAGAGCTCCAGTTCTGTAAATTGTTATTTGTTGATTATGTCATCGTGGAGCGTTCGTTGGCTGATTCGGCAAATGAGTAATCGCGAGGAGCGAATTCATTTGATTTCTGGGCTCGGAATACAATGACAGGCCCTGGTTCACCCCCGTCAGTCACATTCTCAGAAACAGAATTTCGTGATCGACCACGGCACCATTAAGATTAATGGCCCGGTAGTTGGGTAGTTGGCCCGTTAAGATTCGTTGCGGCTGAATCGCGAGCCCTTTCAGCCTGGATCATTCGACTAAACTTTTTCCCTAGATTGGTTGCGTGCAATTCGATTTGATCAAAATGCGGGACCTGATCCTTTTGGTCGATAGCCTGAATCTGAGTCGCCACGGAGGACGCTTGTTTCAGCAAATCTTGCAACTTTCTTTCCAAAGACGACTTCTTCGCATCCATGCGATCTACCTCCAAAATTGTGAAAACACCAACCTAAACCAACTACTCCGCCTACCTTACCAAAAGTTCGCTAGGTTTCGCCATTGACGTTTCTAAGAATTTTTAGGTCACCGCAATAGCTGGCATGCACCCCCTATCAGTTATCGGTGAATCCTCAGAAATGGATCTTGACTTAATGACTAAAGTCAATTGGGGGTCAGTTACGTGGACAACAGGTCGATGGTAAGGCACAATGATGCAATCGAATTAGCAAATCGCCTACACTCAAAGATCACATGTCAACCCTCATTCTTTCTTCCGAAAAAGTACCATCGACTAAATCGTCCGTGCCGTTGGTCGTTGATCTGTGTTGTGGGATGGGTGGGATTTCGTTGGCTGCGGAACAGTTGGGCATGCGAATTCTGGCGGGTGTCGACCTTGAACCTGCTGCGACTCGAACCTTCCAACACAACTTCCCAAATGCGACAGCTATTACAGCGAGCGTCCGTTCCTCTGCTGTGGTGAATCAATGTCGAAAGCTGGTCGCTGAGATCCGACAAAGTTATCAGTCAACGATCGTTGTATCGGGGCCTCCTTGCCAAGGTTTTTCGGTCGCTGGCCCACGTGACCCGAACGACCCTCGCAATCAAATTCTATTGGCAGTAGCACGCTCCATAGTGGCTCTTAAACCAAGGTGTGCAATCATTGAAAATGTCGCACGCATTCTTGACGACAACCACTGTATTCGCCTTGAGAAACTATCTCGCGTGTTGAAGGGCGGTGGGTTCCATGTCAACGAAGTGGTTCTCAATGCAGAGGACTATGGCGTACCACAACGACGCAAACGTGCCTTTTTTCTCATCACTCGAAAGGCCGTATGCCACGGCAAACTTCAGAGTGAATTTGAAAAACGCAAGAGAGAGTCATTGAGCGTAATCGAAGTGCTCGACGACCTTCCCGAACCACGCATCCGTCCCGACCGCTATTCGGAATTGAGCGAAGACTTCGCGATCAAGAATCACTTCGCCATGCAGCATTCTGAGCGAGTTCAAGCGAAGATTGCTGCGATCCCGCAAGGAACGGGCCCCATGTCGTATCGCAAACTTCATCCAAATCGAACGTCCAATACGCTTATCTCCGGGCACAGGGCACCACCCGCACATTACTCCCAACCACGAAGCATTACTGTCCGCGAGGCAATGCGGTTGCAGGGCTTTCCAGATGAGTTCGAGGTG
>JAYVPE010000571.1:0-3727 GCA_043757575.1 Pirellula sp. | reverse complement strand
GTACTACAAAACATTGAAGATTCGCCAACTCCGGAATGATGGCATTCGCTTTTACGGCGTAGGAAAAGCGACCTCCCCGAAACACCGGATGAGCCTTTTGAAAAAGTTTCGATTTTTCTCGTTCAACGCGGGCGCATTTAGCGATCTCTAATAATAGGGGCTTCCCCAGTTTATGCGAACTACCATAGTATCCCAGCATAACGAAAAACAGAGAGTCAAAAACCAAATGAGCAAGACGCAGTCAAAACCGCAATAGCCTTCCAAATGAATTCCGTTTCGACCTTAGGCAACTTGGCATCCACAAGCGAACGAAAGAATGAGATGATATTTCTACATTGCGGATTCGCTGTTTTCGGACATGACGAGAGGGGTATGCGGATAGGACGAAAAATTGCAGCTTGTTTAATGTTCATGCTTACGTTGGCAATAAGAGAAGGAGCTCAAGGGGGAGGCCCTTCTCTTCAATTCCTACGCGATAAGATTATTTCGAATCAACGAGCCTTGGGAAATGCAGATGTGTACTTTGACCTAGAGTTGAAACTTTTTGATCAAAAAGGGGATGCTCAATCGAGATTACCAAAACATTCCAAATTACAGATTGTTACGCAATATGCTAGAGATGGAAGTTTGAGTGCCAAACTGTCAGGAGATCTTCCAGCAACTGCTGCGAAATTCTACCTGATCAAAGACGGAGGATTACTTCGTTACTTTGAGCACGCGGGGTCTGCATACAATCAGGTCGAAGCGACATCGTATCCTGACTGGACTATTGATCCTTTTGATTGTCTAAGAACTGGAAAGCATGTAACAATCCTAGAGGTGTTGCTTGATCCGAAGCTTACGGTGAAGGAAATATCGCACGACAAACTCGGTGATGTAACTCTCAAAGGTGAATTGCCCACCAAAATTCCGGACCTTCGAGCAATATGGACAGTTGTTTTTAGCAAGGAGAATGATTTTCTTCCGTCCTATTTTAGAGGTAGTGTGTTGGGTGGTAAATACACCAACGAAGTTCGATTACTAGACGGGAATGCGTTATACAGAAAAATCCAAAAGACTGGGAGTTTTTTCCCGGCGAGCTGGAAGAGAGTTACATATTCGTTAGAAGAGAAATTAATAACGTCAGAGGAAATGGGGGAAGTGTCCAAAATTGACACCCTTTCCCCAAGCGACCGTGACACAAGTTTTGCTCATCTTCCGGACAGGACACGTTTAATTGACGCAGTAGCGAGGAAAGTAGCATTAGTAAAAGCAGAAGTTCAACTTGATCATACCTTTGCTAGATTAAGGCCATTTGTATTTGGATTTTCGATTGTTAGTGGTTTAGTTGTATGTTTAACTGTTTATGCACGAATGCGGAGAAGAAAATGAGAAAGTTAAGTTATATTTGCTTGGCGCTTTTTTTATGCCTCGCAGGCCTCGCTGGTCGAGCTGTTTTCGGAGATGGAGGCGGAGGCAAGGCGTGCGGGGTTGTTTTTTTCCTTCCTGTTCCCTGTGGAGGCAATCGCGACTGCCCACTATGGGCTAGAGCTGGATGTGTTTCGGACCCCGTTTACTCATGTGTGGAATATTCTTATTATCCGCAGCAGTTTATTACTTTAACTTGTGTGCAATACCCATCTCAACTTGAATGCCTGTTAAGTATTAATGGAGTGCCAGTCGACTTACTTTTTACAGATCAATTTTGCACGGACCAATCGTAAACGTTGTCACAATCATTGGAGGTGGGTTGGATAAGGAGCCGTTTTTTCATTTTGGAGCGACTCATGTACAAGGGACTTGTGACTTTTCTCGCCTTGGGTATTTTGACGGGGTGCAATCCGGATAAATCTTTGGTGAAGAGATCAGGTTTGAACGCCCCAGAAGACCTGCAGAAGGTTGATTTTGCGGGCGAAGTCTGTGGCGGTGACATAGTAAGCCACGAATTCCGCGTAACGTTTGATGTTGGTAGAGGAAGCTGCGTGGATATTGGCGGATTTGAGTCAAGTTGCAGTTGTCTTAACACCGACCCAAAGGTTGAAATCGAAGGTGAGCTCGGTGTTTTGATCGTTCCTGTTTCTTGGAGTACGCCGTTGCCTTCACTATCCAACAAATCTGTGATTGAAAAACAAGAAGTTGAAACGAAAGGAATTGTGTTGGTTGATGGTGTGCGCAGGAAAATAACATTGAGACTGAAAGCGAATATCTATGCACCGATCTCGGTAAACTCTAATCCGATTAGGATTAAACAGGGTAGCGACTCGACCGCCGAATTAATCGTGCGAAGAGAGAAGCTTTCAATCGAGAACTTCTCTAAACTCGAATGCGTTTTTCCTGAAGGATTTGGAATGATTGCGTCCTATCGAGACGATGAAATCATACGTGGTCAGGTGGTGACGACTGGACTGACCAATGGAAATTGCGTTATGCGAATAACCGGTTTGCCAGCGAGTTTGTCCATCCCATTAATTGTGGAACGGGAAACCAAATTGCAGCTTTCTCGAAACATAGTCTTTGCAAAGCAGCTTGAAGACGAATGGGTAGCAATTTTCCAAATTGAAGGGGATGTCGCAAACTTGGTGAATGCTTCGTTGATTTCGGGAAAGTCATTGGTTTCAAAATCGATTGATGACAACAGTTTCGAGTTGCATATGAAGAATACGGATTTTCCAAATGACGTCTGTGAAGTTGCTTTTGAATTTCTCAACTTGCGAGGGAAGCTGGAAAAGTTGCAAGCAAAGGTTTGGCGAGATGAACATTAAGATAGGTAAGAATGCCGTTTTTTTTCGCATTGTTGTATCGGATATAGTGCCGACTACGCAAATCCGTTGGTTGGTTGAGAACATTGATTATTCAGTAACAGTTGCACAACCATGATTCGCTTTCGACGGACTGGCGTAACACTCGTTGAGCTGCTGGTCGTGATTGCGATAATCGGCGTGTTGGTTGGCTTGTTGCTTCCTGCCGTTCAGGCTGCTCGCGAGGCAGCTAGGCGGATTGGTTGTGCGAATAATTTGAAACAGTTGGGATTAGCTGTGCACTCCTATCACGATACGTTTCGCGGACTGCCCATCAGTATCGGACCATGGACAGAAGGTGGCAGACCGTCGAAACAGCGCAATGGCAAAGGCTGGATGGTGAGCATTCTGCCGCAACTCGAAGAATCGTCGCTCTACGATCAGTTTGCTCGTACGTTTACAGGTGATTTTTTTTCTGGCGGCGGCCTGAGGAGTTCGATTGGGTTGGAACTAATGAAAACAAAGTTACCTGCTTTTCACTGTCCATCAGATGGCTCAAGTCTCGGACTTTCCCAAACGCAGTTTCAATGGGAAGGGACGGACGTTGCACTTACCAATTACAAAGGAGTCATGGGCGATAACGCAGTCAAACTGCCGGTTGCGGATGAGTGTTATAAAGTCGGCGCATGCAATGGCTTGTTTTATAGGACGAATTACCAGCGACCACCCAAGTTGGCAAGCATCACGGACGGAACGAGCAACACCCTGATGATCGGCGAAGATGTTGTTCGACACAATGATCACTCGGCTGCCTTTTATGCGAACTCCGATTGGTGCAGTTGTGAGCAAAAATTGAATTACCTACCCAATCCAGCCAGCCCAAAGAACTGGACGCAGGTGATTAGTTTTCGAAGCAATCATCCAGGTGGGGCGAGTTTTTGTCTCGCCGATGGCTCGGTAAAATTTGTATCGCAGGGAGTTCAGCAAAAGACATATCGTGGGCTTTGTAC
>JAYVPE010000570.1:0-3736 GCA_043757575.1 Pirellula sp. | reverse complement strand
GAGGACAGTCGACTGCTGATCTGCTGTCAGTTTGGTCCAAACGTCTGACTTGGTCAGAACCGAGCAATGCTCGTCATACGTGCTCTTTAATGTTCCATGCGCCGTCGTTACGGAGGCTCGAAGAAGCTCTGCACATTTTTTGACGAGTCCCGGCACATGGTCCGAAGTATCAAGCAATAGGCGATTTGTTCGAACACCTTCGGTTGAAGACCTGATCTCCTCCACGCCAGGCAGATCGGTTGCGTGATGAATCATGCGATCGAGCACCTTCCAATTCGGAAGGCGCTTCTCAGCAAGCTCGCCCAAGTCTCGCCACTGCTTCGCAAGCTTTTTAAGCTCCGACTCTTGCTCCAAAAGTTTGCTCAGACGCTCGTTCCCCGCAAAATTGCGCAAGTCGAGAATGCATTGGGTATTTGGCGATGGCGGAAGCGGTGCTTCTCCGCCCGCTTGCGATGCGAGGCCAAGCATTGCATCGATAAATTCTTTTGACTTGCTCTCCAAATCATCGCTGTGCTTGGCAGCCACTCCAGCACTTTGAAACGTAGCACACAATGCAAGTCTCTCTTTGGCCGTGATGACTCGCGTAACTTGTCGGAAATCCGCTTTCTTGATTTTGGTTTGGTCGAGTTTTCCGGCTGGGACGGCTTCGCCTGAGTACCGCACCGAAACATCGCCTGCGTTGTGCAGCGCCATCAGCGCACCGTCGACCGCATCCTGGGGCCAACCGTAGGGCGGCGATCCAAACTTCTTGTGAAGATCGCGTCCCTCGGCACCGGAGCCAATCGCTTTCAAGATCGCTTTGCAAACGGGGTGCGATTTGGCTTCGTCCGTCCACTTGATCGCTTGCAGCGGCGTGTCATCGTTCGCTTTCGCTCGTGTGATAACCACGGGCCAATTCTTGTAGTCTGCGTCTTTGAAATCAGGGAACATTCGCACGAGCGCCGCGTTTCCAGCGTCGACGATCTTCTGTTCAATCGTGATGCCGTTGACTTCGGCTCCGCCACCTTTGAAAACCTTCGCCGCATCGACGATTTCGGCTAGCAGTTCGTTGCGTTGACTCGCCGCGTCGGACATGCGAGTCTCCATTGCCTTCTTGGCTTCTTCGCCTTCAGGTGTGCTAGGCACTCCCTTGAACTGAATCGTGCCTGCAGCCGACTCGTAGCGGACGATTTGGGACTTCAATCCATCAGCGTTGCCACGTGGCAGAAACACAAACACGATCGGACTGTCGGTTCCCGCAGCACGCGCAGCCTCAACAATGTTCTTCTCAGCGGTGTTGTATCCGTCGCGAATCCAAACCGGTACTGTGTCATCGTCGACTTTGGGGGCTTCTTCACCAAAGAAGATTTCTAACCGTCGCTTTTCCTGGCGTTCCCCTTTGTGAACCAACTGGACGTTCTTAAGTTCCTTCTCAGCAGACGCTCGGATCAAGGCCTCCCGCTTCGTGTGAACTTCGGCATTCTTTTCATTGAATCGAGCGACTCGATTGCGATACTCACGGTCCCAATCGGAATACTCCTTCGTCTGGAGATTGAATTCCGTTTCATCCTTGAGCAACACACCATCTTCGACCAGTTGATTGAGCAACAGCGGAATCTGCTTCCTTAATTCAGAACCATCATTGCGAAGGTCGCTGACCAGGAGGTCGGCAAGCATCTCAGGCGTGGCACGAATGCCGATATCAAAGCCGGCTTCGCGAGGGATCTTGCGAACCAAGAAGATGAGGCCGCAGATCCGTCGCTTGAGCTTACCCTCAGGCGTGTTGTCGTCCAGCTTGCGGATCGTTTCGTTTAGCTCACGCAGCAAAACACCTTGCTGGACCAGATTGGGCTGCAACTGTTCGAACATGAAGTCGGCAGGAACGACGGTGCCAAGTGGCTGCTCGGCGAGTTCCTGCAACGCGTCGTGAATGATGCGAAGCTGCGATCGCAACATGCCGCTCGTACCGGTCGGATCGACCGCTCGGAACACGTATTCCCAGAATCGACGGCGCGTCGGTAACAGGGGATAGTCTTCTACGATGATACTTCGATCGTTGCTGGTGCTGGCGATACGAGTGCCAGAGAGTTGCCTTTCAATTTCACCGGCGTGTAGCTCCAAGCACTTGCGAATCTCGGGTACATGCTTGGGTTCCTTCTGAAGCAAGACTCGACGAGTGACCGTCTCAACGTCGGTGTCCGAAAGTTCGACAGGTATAGTGAAGCGGTCTTTCAACCACTGGAAGTGTGGGGCTTGGGCGCTAAGTGCATTCTGGCCGGCACCGATGACGATGATGCGGCTGTCAAGTTGTTTGCTAAGTGCTTCGGCGACTTCGACAACATCGCGAGCGCGATCTTGCTCTTCGCCGATGTAAACTTGCACTTCGTCCAACACGATGACTGTGCAGGGAAGTTGTCCGCTGACGGAAATCACTTCGCGAATTGTCTCGATAAAATCCTTCGTCGAAACGTCGTTCGGCTGAACGAAGGCGGCCTTGATGGTAGATCTCGCTGCTTTGCGATCGCCGTATCCTGAATCCACTTCGACAAGTGCGTCGTGCAGAATCGGACTGACATAAAGATCGTTGAGCTCGCGAAAGAAGTCCTTGCCTTTCGTTTCGACGGCTGACTTCACTTTGTCATAGAATCCCTTGTTTTTCAGGTAAAGACAGAACTTGGCCTGAGCAAATTTCTCGGGAAGGCCTTTCGAACGAAAGATCATCCCCAGCACGGTCAAGCGAACGCTTTCGTTGGCACCGGACGGTAGCGTGCCCGAAGCAGCGTGGAGCCCACCGTAACGCCGGCCAAGCGTATCCAGCTCTTTCAAATTGGCGACCAACGCCTCGGGTAGGTCGCGTGGCAATGAGCGTGCTCGTGAGCCGTCCGGGAACTCGGTATCCACCCACAAATGACAGAGCATTTTGAGCAGGTGCGATTTACCACTGCCGAAGAAGCCGCTGACCCAGGCCGCTGGTTGGCTGGTTCCGCCAAAGTGTCGAATGTAGGAATCGAGAATCCGGATCGCACCGTCTTCGTATTGGCCTTCGCAGACGAAGTTGATCAACTCTTCGCGCAGCGTTTGGAGCTCTAATTCGGTCTGGCCGTCATTGATGCGGGCCTGTCCATTGTTCATCAACGCCGATGAGGCTGGATCTCTCAAAAACAGTTCACGATTCTTCATTGATTATTCTCCAGACCGATGCGTGATAGGTGTAGCCAAGTAATTCCAACCGGACCTTGCTCCGAGCAGGCTATAGGTGCCTTGCTCGAAATGACCCGGGAAGAAAAAGACCAAGCGTCCACGGATATCGCCGGCCACTTTGTCGATAAGTTCAGATATATGCAGGAAGCCATAGAGCGACGCACCGCCAACCACAGCAACGACCGACTGCTCGGTGGCTTGCTCGTTGGTTAACATGCCACGCAGGTGCTTAGAAACGAAGTGCATGAAGGCAGTGTCAAGCTTCAGCTTGAGATCCGCCGGGTCTTCGAAGTAGCTTTCACGGTACTCTTCGCTGGCCATCCATTGTGGAAACATGTCGGTCAGATCGACGAGTTGCCAATCGTGACCCGCATTACGAGTGCGGACTTCGAAGTCGCCGATCTTGGCTCTGATGCGTCGTTCATCTTCTTGTGGATAGACAACGAAGATCGAACGCTGAGCGCCGGCTAGGTTTCGCTGCCAAGGAGCACTTATGTGTTTCTCATAGTTATTAGCCAGGTCATCTAACCTACTCATTCATGTGCCTCCAGTCGCG
>JAYVPE010000569.1:0-3740 GCA_043757575.1 Pirellula sp. | reverse complement strand
GGTTTTTGATTCCCAATGCGACGCCGCCCCATTGGTTCCTACCAAAACACCACCTCCCTTCGCTTTCCCGGTCCTAACGAAATGGCTTCTATCCCTTGGTCTGTTGCGGAAGATTCACTCGACGTGAATTTTTCTGTCCCCCAATTGCTGCGGCTTCGTTGCACACGCGAGTGCTTCGCCGATGATTGGGATCAAGTCCTACCGCTTCTCAAAACGGACTCAGCAAAAGCGCGCGTCCAAATTTGGATCGATCGAAGCGTAGTCGAAAGTAACGGAACCGTACTACGGAACTTGTCGCAGCGGATAGCGGAATCGGACGAAGCCATCGAGCTGGTCGCTCCTATCGCTTTGGTCGACGGCGGAGAACAGATCAAAAATGACCCAGATGCCATCGAAAACATTTTTCGCGCAATCGATAGAGATGGCCTCGATCGACGCAGCTATGTTTTCGTTATCGGAGGTGGTGCGGTACTCGATGCTGTCGGATACGCTGCCGCAATCGCTCACCGCGGTATCCGTCTAATACGATTTCCGACCACCACTCTCGGTCAAGCGGACTCCGGTGTAGGTGTAAAGAATGCCATCAACGCATATGGCAAGAAAAATTGGAAAGGCACTTTTTCGGTACCTTGGGCTGTCGTCAACGATCAGACTCTCATCGCCAACCTGCCGGATCGAGATTTCCGTGCGGGTTTCTCAGAAGCGGTGAAAGTATCATTGCTCAAAAGTCCATCTGCTTTCCGATTTCTTTGTGACCACGCCAAAGCTATCGCAAATCGTGACTGGAATGCAGTCATGCCAGCGATACGTTCGAGCGTCTTAATGCATCTGCACCATATAACGCATGGCGGTGACCCCTTCGAAATGCAAGAGGCCCGGCCACTCGACTTCGGCCATTGGTCCGCACACAAGCTTGAGCACCTGACCAACTTCCGTTTACGACACGGCGAGGCGGTGTCGATCGGTGTTGCGCTCGACACCGTTTACTCCCATTTGGTCCACGGCTTGGATCTATCTGATGTGCAGCGAACACTCAAAGTGCTCAGCGATCTCGGCCTGCCGCTTTTTGATAATGAACTTGCGGAACAGGCGATTTTCGATGGCCTCGAGGAGTTTCGTCAGCATCTTGGTGGTAGACTTACGGTCACCATGCTCCGGGCGGTAGGCCAGAGCATCAATGTCCATGAAATCGATCAAACGGCCATGCGCAAGGCAATCGAAATCGTACGCGAGCAAAGTCTGGTTTTGTCCCTATGATGGATGCAGTGACAAGTGAAAAAGTGCCAGTAGCCGATTGCAGTGGCCTGTATTTGGTTCGCGTGGGATACCAACAGGACGTCATCCCGGTCCAGGCAGGAGCCATTTTTCTCGCGCGCGGCGAACAAATCATTTGCCGTACTCCGCGCGGTCTCGAAATGGGTGAGGTACTGGCAGCCACGCATCCTGACTACGTCGAAACTGCCATAGCCAGCAAGTATATTCGCAAGTCGCGACCCGAGGACGACCTGTTGTGGCGTCAGTTGACGAGTCTCAGCGTCGACGCCAGTACCGCGTGCCAAGCATTCTTGTATGGACAAGCCAACCAGGACGTTTTACTCGAGGTGGAACCGCTCTTCGATGGACGCACCCTCTATTTCCATTTCCTAGGAACACCATCGATTGAAACCGAGCAACATGTTCAAGAGCTATCGGATATCTATCAAAAGAGCGTGGCATCCTCTCGTTTTGCCGCCTTGTTAGAACATGGTTGTGGTCCGGGTTGTGGCACCAAAGAAAAATCGGGATGCGGGACGGGCGGCGGCTGTGCTGTTTGTGCGATTGCGGGCGGTTGCACTTCTAAGAAATAACGTTCAACTAATGGATTGTGGGGCAGCGGCTCCGTCCGCTGACGAAAGGCTTCCCCTGCGGGCGGAGCCGCAGGACCACTTTTATTTCTCCGCCCATCTAACCTATTTTCAAATAACTCCTCCGTTTCATGTCCCATCCAAACTCATCATCGCCCCATAACCGTTCTTGGATCGCTAAACGAACTTTGGCATTCGACTCCAGCGGTATTCGACGCGTTTTCGAACTAGCAGCTTCACTCAAAAATCCAATCAACTTATCGATCGGTCAACCCGATTTTGATGTCCCTGCACCCATCAAGAAGGCTTGTTTGGAGGCTATCGAACAAGGCAAAAACAATTACGCGCCGACCCAAGGTATCGGACCCTTGCGGGACCGGCTCCAATCGGACATCGATCGCAAGTATCAGCATCCAGATCGAAAGGTTTTTATCAGTTCCGGCACGAGTGGTGGGCTGGTACTATCGATGCTCGCAATGGTCGATCCAGGCGATGAAGTCATCGTGTTTGATCCTTACTTTGTGATGTACGTGCCGCTCATTCAATTGGTCGGCGGAGTCCCTATACTCATCGATACTTATCCCGACTTCCGAATCGACCTCAAAAAGGTTCGGGATGCAATTACTCCAAAGACCAAGATGGTGCTTTTTAATAGCCCAGGCAATCCGACCGGCGTCACAGCGACGCTTGATGAGATACAGGGGCTCGCCAAACTGTGCGAGGAGAAAAGCATTGCGTTGATTTCAGATGAAATCTATAGCGGCTTCCACTTTTCGGGACCAATGCGATCACCCGCCGAAATCAATCCCAACACGATTGTCATCGACGGTTTTTCTAAGAGTCATGCGATGACTGGTTGGCGTTTAGGTTATGTGCATGGGCCCGATGAAGTGATTCAGACGATGATCAAACTCCAGCAGTACTCATTCGTTTGCGCACCGACTCCGATGCAGTGGGGTGCACTTGCAGCTATGGACCACGACATGAGCCAACACTACCGGGACTATGCTGGAAAACGCGATCGCATAGTTGAGGGCTTAAAAGGCTATTATGAGTTCACGGAACCTGGTGGTGCTTTCTATGTCTTCCCCAAAGTACCGTCAGGGACGGCGACCGATTTCGTACGTCGAGCGGTTGAGCACGAGTTGTTGATTATTCCAGGCAACATTTTTTCTCAACGCGACACGCATTTTCGCATTTCGTTCGCAGCACCCGACGCTACTTTGGACCGCGGCATAGAAGTACTGAGGAAACTAGCCAAATAGCAACTGAGGCGCGTGAGGGAGCCCAGTTTGTTTGTGCGACCAACCCGGCGTGCTGTCGCTGGATCTGCCGCCAACCACAAGGAACTTAGCGAAGAAACTTAGGATTCCTCGCAGTAAATCTGAGTTCGTTTTTTTCTTTCGTCTCAGCAACGAGTTGATGCGGCTTGAAGGTGGGCGTGGCGAATATGTTTGGTATTCATCCAATGACTACGAAGTTGAAAAACTTTTTCAGGATGGCAATGGTCGAACTAGCGAAGGAGCCTGCTCTCAAAATGTGAGCACTATGTTTCACATCATCGTACAGGATCGTCAAGTCACGATCGTCGTCGACGACCCATTGTGCCCTGTTTGCCGCAACGTGATTGGTGCGTCGATAGAATTCGCAAGAGATCTTTCACTGCTGCGTGGAGAATCATTCAAGGCATGCAGGTTGAGAGAATCGGGATGCAATTTGAATATGGGAAGTCATTCGCGTTGAGAATATCGTTGGTCTCCCCCTATGGTGCAATCGAAGATTATTCGACGAACGACATTGATGACATGAATTTCTTGCGACATTTGATAAAGAGCAAGTCGGATAACCGACCTATCATCAATGGTTTTTTTGCATTGCGTCACCGAAAGTCGTAGC
>JAYVPE010000568.1:0-3743 GCA_043757575.1 Pirellula sp. | reverse complement strand
AAAGGAATACCTTCAACCCGACATGATCCCTAAACAAACACGCGATGGCTTTCCCGTGCGTCAAGGAAACGGTGTCATGCCCGGTGGTGAAGATACTTACATCGGATATGGTCGGTCATGGGCGAACGTGAGCAACACACCCTTTCGTGAGTACAAGCACTGGCAACATGAAGGGGGCATCAGCACCCCACTCATCGCGCATTGGCCCAAGGGCATACCGAGCGAAGGCAAGCTTGAAACGCAGCCAAGTCACTTGATCGACCTCATGTCAACTTGTGTCGACCTCGCAGGCGCGAAGTATCCCACCGAGTTCGCAGGGCAAAAAATTCATCCGATGGAGGGCGTTAGTCTCGCACCCGCCTTCGCAGGCCAATCGCTCCAACGTTCGCAGCCGATCTTTTGGGAGCACGAAGGAAACCGCGCTATCCGTATAGAGGATTGGAAGCTAGTGTCCAAACATCCCGGTGGCTGGGAACTTTATAACGTCGCTACGGACCGCACCGAAATGCATGACCTCTCTGCTAGGCAGTTTGAGCGAGTCAAGGAAATGTCTGCTCAATGGGAAGCTTGGGCCAGTCGCGTTGGCGTGATGCCATGGCCGCTCGATGGCGGCAAAGCTAAAAAGAATTAGCAAATTCGCCGCAACCCGAGACCAACTAGGCAAGTGAGACCTACTTCGGCTACCAAAGATGGGCGAGGCATGTTAAGTTCTGTGGGATTTTGGTCTGCATTGCTTCGATTTCGGGGCGAAGCGGCCATGGATTTCCTCAACCCGCGAACTGTTAGGTCTTTGCCGTGCCTAGACGCACCGATATTAAAAAAATTCTGTTGATTGGTTCTGGCCCGATTATTATCGGCCAAGCTTGCGAATTCGACTATTCGGGCACGCAAGCGTGCAAGGCGTTGCGAGAAGAAGGCTACGAAGTAGTCCTGGTCAATAGCAATCCTGCCACCATTATGACCGACCCAGCGACGGCGGATAGGACTTACATTGAACCTTTGACTTGGGAAATGGTTGCCAAGGTCATAGAGCGAGAACGTCCAGACGCACTGCTGCCCACACTCGGCGGCCAAACGGCACTCAACATTGCTATGGAATTGGCTAAGAATGGGGTATTAGAGCAGTTTAAGTGCGAGATGATCGGTGCCAATCCTGAAGTCATTCACAAAGCCGAAGCTCGCGACGCATTCAAGCTCGCCATGGAAAAAATTGGCATGAATGTCTGCAAGGGATCGGTTGTTCATACGATTGAAGAAGCCCGCAAGACACTCGCCGAAGTCGGTTTGCCATGCATTATTCGTCCAAGCTTTACCATGGGCGGGAGCGGATCCGCCATTGCGTACAATCGAGATGACTTCGATGACTTGGTATTAAACGGGTTAACTCTTTCGCCCATTACTGAAGTCCTCATCGAGGAATCGATTATCGGTTGGAAGGAGTATGAGATGGAGGTCATGCGAGACGCAGACGACAATGTGGTCATCATTTGCGCCATCGAAAACTTTGATCCGATGGGTGTGCATACGGGAGACTCTATTACGGTTGCGCCAGCACAAACACTGACCGATAAAGAATACCAGCGCATGCGAGACGCAAGCTTAGCGATCATTCGTGAGATTGGCGTTGAAACCGGTGGATCCAACATTCAATTCGCGATTCATCCACAAAACGGAAAAATGATCGTCATTGAAATGAATCCGCGAGTGAGTCGTTCGAGCGCGCTGGCAAGCAAGGCGACAGGTTTTCCAATTGCCAAAATCGCTGCCAAGCTCGCTGTGGGTTTCCGTTTGTGGGAACTTCAAAACGACATCACGAAGAAGACCCAAGCGTGCTTCGAACCGACCATCGACTATGTGGTTACCAAGATCCCTCGCTTTGCATTCGAAAAGTTCCCTGAAGCGGACTCGACTCTGACGACTCAAATGAAGAGTGTAGGAGAGACAATGGCGATCGGTCGAACCTTCAAGGAGTCTTTTCAAAAAGCCTTGCGAGGACTGGAGGTGGGAGCCTTCGGTTTCGGTTCGGATAGCAAAGATCTATGGTTTACCGACCGCCGACCCGACGATGAAGAAATTCGGAGCAAGCTATCGCGTCCCAATGCAGAACGAGTTTGGTACCTCCGCTACGCTATGTTGGGTGGAATGAGCATTGACGAGATCTATTCGATAACGAACATCGATAAATGGTTTTTGGACCAACTTCAAGAACTGGTTGAAATCGAAAACCGCTTGCGTGAAATTGGCTCACTCTCCGGCATGGATGCATTAACCATGCGACAAGTCAAGCAGTTCGGATTCTCAGACCGACAGCTTGCAACGTTACTTAATAGCGACGATGGTGAAGTTCGCGAATGGCGAAAGTCGCGAGGCGTGGTTGCAACTTACAAATCCGTTGACACCTGTGCGGCTGAGTTCGAGGCCTACACTCCTTACTATTACAGTACGTATGAAACGGAGAACGAGACGCCCCCAAAAGGAGATAAAAAACGCGTCATCATTCTCGGTGGTGGCCCGAATCGTATCGGTCAAGGAATCGAATTTGATTATTGCTGTTGCCACGCCAGCTATGCACTTCGCGAGCTCGGCATCGAATCAATAATGGTCAATAGCAATCCGGAAACGGTAAGCACGGACTACGATACGAGCGACATGCTCTTCTTCGAACCGCTCACCACGGAAGATGTTTTAAACATAGTCGATACAGTGCAACCGGATGGAGTCATTGTTCAATTCGGGGGCCAAACGCCCCTCAACTTGGCTAGGGCACTCGCCAACGAAGGTGTGCCGATCATCGGCACCAGCGTGGACACAATTGAGGACGCAGAAGACCGCGAGAAATTTCAAGTGCTGCTCAATGAGTTAAAGATCAAGCAGCCTGCCAACGGTATTGCTCGGACCATGGCCCAAGCCCGGTCTGAAGTGCAGAAGATTGGATTCCCCTGCTTGGTTCGTCCGAGTTTTGTGCTTGGCGGTCGGGCCATGGAAATCTGCTATGACCATTCTCAGTTCGAACGCTTCGTTGCCGAGGCGTTCGTCGTCGCCCAAGGCCAGCCGGTATTGATCGATCGATTTCTTGAGGACGCTACCGAAGTGGACGTCGATGCCGTTTCTGATGGTGACGATGTCATTATCATGGGGATCATGGAACATATCGAGGAGGCGGGCGTGCATTCGGGTGACTCCGCTTGTGTGATTCCTTCGTTCTCGCTCAGCCAAGAGGTGCTCGCGGAGATTCGACAGGCGACTGACGCGATGGCCAGACGATTGAAGGTTGTTGGGTTGATGAATGTTCAGTTTGCAATCAAGGAAGAAGATGGCAAGTCTGTTGTTTATGTATTGGAAGTCAATCCTCGAGCGAGCCGCACTGTTCCATTCGTTGCCAAAGCGACAGGAACTGCGGTCGCTAATATTGCAACCAAAGTAATGGTTGGGAAAAAATTGAAAGACTTAGGCATTACGAGCGAACCTATTCCTCGAAGCGTTTCCGTGAAAGAGTCAGTGTTTCCGTTCCGCAAGTTTGCTGGGGTCGATATTGTCTTAGGCCCGGAAATGCGGAGCACCGGTGAAGTGATGGGTATAAGTGATGAATTTCCAATTGCGTTCAATAAGAGCCAGATCGCAGCCGGTGTTGTTTTGCCGAGCACTGGCAACGTTTTTTTGAGTATCGCGTCCCGACATCGCGATGGCATTACCGACGTGGCGCAGCAACTTCACGATATGGGTTATAAACTTCTTGCGACTGC
>JAYVPE010000567.1:0-3744 GCA_043757575.1 Pirellula sp. | reverse complement strand
GTACGGTCAACCGCTTCTATCGAATTTCGATGCGATATAGGATGAGGGGATATGTGGAGTGCTATCTCATAAGAAATTTCCTCAACGTACATTGCCCTTCCCTTGAGTTACAAACGTTGCGTTCGGCACAATCAACACAACCATAAATCTAGGCAAACCCAGACTTGAAATGGCTTCCTGGTTCCCATTCGAAGCATAGCTATCGTGAGCCAAACCAATCGGTAGGACTGTTTTAATTAATTTGAACGGTTCCGTTTTCCCAAGTGGCTAATTTAACTTGCTCAATCGGCCATTCCTGGCTATCTCGCCTCGGAATTAAAGCAACAGTAACTTGGCTGTTACTTGGAGGGGGTTAAGAAGCTCAACCCTGCTGGTAATCAGTAACGCTTATTGAACTTCATTTCACGTTCCGGACCCCCATTTCCATGCCTCGGCTGAAGATCACCTATAAAATGGCGATCATCCTTGCGACTATGTCGTTTGGACCGATGTTGGCTGGCGGTATCTCGGGAATGATTCCGTTTGAAAACAATCAAGCGCAGCGTGATCGGCAAGACATCAGCCGACAATTGGCCGCAGGCTGCTCGTCGTATTTGTCGAACAAGGACAATAACGGGCTTCAAAAATCCTGCCGAGCGGCGTTGATCCAAAATGCAGATCTGAAGAGCTTCAGTATTATTCGACATGACGCCATGGTTTTGTACGCCAGTCCGGACCACAATCGGCATTGGACTCTCAAACCGGATGAGCCCTCAAATATCAATCAGGTACGTATTCCGCTAGACCGCGGCAATAAGACTTTCGCCGAGTTGGAAATCGCATTTGAACCGATTTCACAAAGTTACGGCCCGACATGTGTTAAATGGTTGTTACTGCTGTTCGTTGGATTTGTACTGAATTTCGGTAGCTTTTCGTTTTTCCTATCACGTACGTTAGGCGTGCTCGACCCAAAGAGCGCCGTTCCAAAACGAGTTCGCAACACCCTCGATACGCTTGTTGGCGGAGTTGTGATTCTAGACTCTACAGGAAAAATTATACTCGTTAACGATTCGTTTTCAAAAGGCGTTGACCGCCGAACGGATGAATTGCTGGGTGAAAGCTTAAGTCAATTGCCCTGGCGAAAAGAAACCAACGAAGAGTGGCCGTGGGACTACGCGCTTCGAGAGCACGCTCAAAAAACAGCGGTCAAAGTTCATTTGACTCGAGGATTGGAAAAAGAGGTAAGCTTTGTGGTGAACGCGACCCCAGTCTTGGACGGGGATGAACGCGTTTCTGGTGCATTGATTAGTTTCGAAGACATTACGGTAATGGAGTCGCAACGCAAGGACCTCTTGCAAGCTCTATCGGATCTCGAACTATCTAAAGAGCAAATTCGCCGTCAAAACGAAGTGCTGCATGAGTTGGCCTCGCGCGATGGTTTGACGGGAGCATTGAACCGTCGGGCACTCTTCGAAAAAATCGAAGCCAATTGGACCGAACGCAACAAGGGCGATCGCGGAATCATCACAATCATGATGGACGTCGATCACTTCAAGAAACTAAATGACCAACACGGCCACGCTGCTGGCGACGCAGTGTTAAAAGACCTAGTCAAAACCGTTGAGAAACTTATTGGAACCAGCGCAACGCTCGCACGCTATGGTGGCGAAGAATTCTGCGTGACCATGGACGCGGCCACGATCGATGAAGGTGTTGCAATGGCAGAACAAATCCGAGCTGGCATCCAAATGCACTTGGCAGATCCGTTCAATGTCACAGCCAGTATCGGCATATCCAGTAGCAATTTCGGTGCTTCGAGTTTACAAGCACAGATCGAGCAATCCGATAGAGCTTTATACGCGGCTAAGCATGGTGGCAGGAATGCTGTTCGCTGTTGGAATTTGCAGTTGGAAATCGACGCACAGGAAGCCGATAGAAAGAAAGCGACCAAGCTCTCTTCTATTGATATCGAAGAGCATCCCATTTCTTATCACTCCGTTGTAACGCTCAACGCGGCGATGTCCCATCGGCTGCCAAATATTGCAGCGCACTCGCACCGCGTGGCGGAAATGAGCGTTGTACTTGCACGCGGCATGATGTCCATCGCCCAACTCTATGCACTTGAGATCGCCGCAATGCTGCACGATGTTGGCGTCGTAGGAACAGCCGATGCCGATGCTATCGCATTGCTCCATTCGCTGAATCCGCAACACGAACCATTGATTGCCAACCACATTCGAGTCGGGGCAGAAATAGCAAAAACAGCGTTTCATGCAGACGAACTGCTCGACATCCTTAGATATCAGTCGCACGCGTTTGGCGGGCCAGGTGATGTAGTCGGAGAAACCATTCCGTTAGGAGCTAGAATTATTGCCATTGTCAACGCTTACGATGCAATGACATCGGAATTGGCAGACACGCCCTGCAGCCACGACGATGCAATTGAAAGACTACAAAGCGATTCGGGGACGCTTTACGATCCAACGTTAGTCGAAAAGTTTACAGACTCCCCAATGGGATGGCGCCCGGCGGGACTCTCAATCGAATCGGACATGAACGATCAACATGCCATCATGATCGGCTACCAGTTGGAACGCGTAATTCATGGCTTCGACTCGCGAAACCCGCTCGTGCTCAAGTCGCGACTGCAAACGCTGCAAGACATTGCCCACACAATCGATATGCCCGTCATTGCTGCGATCATCCAGGAACTTGCCAGCGAAGCAGACCGCAAGGCCATAGCGGACTGGGATTCACTGCTCCCAATGCTACAGGATCTCATCGAGCTGTGCTTGACGATTCAGCGAGCTTACTTGCGAACCGTAAACAAAGTGGCAAGACGCGAAAGAGATCTGGTTTAACCGAATGCAACGACCATCGATTTGGCTTCCTCTAGTAGTCCTTGCAAGTATCACATGCGTCTATTTGTTCTTTGCTCCCAACTATGAATGGAACCGGGAGGAAACAGGAACCGCATACGGTGCCGATTTCCTGCAAGAATGGGTAGGGGCGCGCATGGTGTTGACCGGGCACGTTTCGGAACTTTATGACCTAGATGTTTTTCGAGCTTGGCAATACGACCCAAAAATGGTTGGCTTTGCATGGAAGACTGACCAATATTTCCCACCCGTGTATCCACCTCCGCATTATGTTCTTTTTACCCCATTTGCGTGCGTACCTTATCGTTGGGCGGTGGTTCTTTGGCTGCTCGTACTAATGGGTGCTGCGTTCGTTTCTTCAAAACTGATCGCCGATATTACCAACCATTCGGCGTCGAAGCTGAATGTTGAGTCGCTTTTAGAAACGTCGACCAAGTCAAAGTACCTGTGGATAGGTCTTATCTTATTTCCGTCCTTATTGTTTTCCATTTCGCTCGGTCAAAAAAGCGTATGTTGGCTGCTGCTTGTCTGTATGACGTGGCGTTTACTTCAGTGCCATCGCGATTACGCAGCCGGCATGGTGTTTGGAATCCTTTCGATCAAGCCGACGCTTTTTTTCTTAATGCCTTGGGTAATTCTTCGAAATGGACGGTGGCGTTTTTTTGCCGGGACGAGTATTAGTGTTTGTACCATTTGGGGAGCCACTGCTTGCATTGTTCCGATTGAGACGTGGATGGCATTTGCCAATGTGCTAGGAACTGCTGGAAACTATGCCGAGAACATCGGCTACCGATTGGACTGGTCATGCAATCTCATGACGATGGCCTACAGTCTGCCGGTTGAATTGACTCAGTGGTGCAAATGGGCCATTTGCGTCCCTCTATCG
>JAYVPE010000566.1:0-3749 GCA_043757575.1 Pirellula sp. | reverse complement strand
ATCTAGCTGTGGCTGTGTCAACAACCACTGTGACAACCACCAGATTTCAAAATAGAGAAGCCCGGCTTAGTGCAAACTAAGTCGGGTTTTTTTTATTGTCTGGACGATTGGAATCAGGCGGCAGTGCAAAGGTTTGGGAACCATCAGTCGACCAACTCATCCAGTTCTTCAGTCTGCACGTCTAAAAGCAGGGACCGAATCCGTAGATGGGTACACTTGGCGTTTTGGGGGGATCCAGCCACAATGTTAACCGCCGAGCGAGACCATTGGGCAATTGTTTCAAGACCTCTGCTTCGCTTCGCCAACCGATTCCGCTCGTCCTATACAAATTTTTCAAGAGGCCTTCGACCCGCTGGTGTGTCGAATAGTCCGTCGAAATAACAAACAACGACTGATGATCGTTATCAATTACCGAAATTGAATCCTCGCCACCTTGTGCTATCCAATTGCTTTCGCCGCATTTCGATTCGATCGATTCGATCAGACTAACGCTTGAAACTTTAGGACATGGATAGATCCGAACCATACGTTGCCCATCTTGGTGGGTGCGTCTCTCTTCCACAACTTGGATCATGCCGCGCTGTACGACTAGGCCCAGTTGCTGTGGCGCCAACATGTCGAGCAACCAATCGCCAAGCTTTTGCCCATGAACGTTGCGGTTCACTTTTGAGATCGATTCAAAAGCGGTAACTGCATCGGGATCGAAGTTTACTAGACACTCATAGTACAATACCTTGCCTAGTTCTTGAACCGAGATCTTGGTATCGATTTCGGGGGCAGGTCCACAAAGCAAGTCCAAAGCGTGCTCATTCTCCTCGCGCGAGGACTCCTCAAACACCCAAATCGGTTGCGTCAAAAAAGTCCCAGTCGCGGGACTCCATATTCGGCCTACATGGCTCGCTACTAAGGCGACGGTAACACTTAGCAGAAACCAACCACGAATATGGAATTGCATGCTAAATACGGATCGATAGTGAATAACGGTTTGATTGATCAAACCACAGGGCCTCTTTTTAGCCGTGAAGGCACCATTGCCAGTACAGTGTGCCTCTAGTACCGCAACTAGCGTGCCACAACATTCAAGTGTAACATGGCACAATCGTTCGAGGCCGAACGCATTACGAAATCACCTATGAAACAAAGGCAAAGAGAATTTCATCTTCTCTGGGGCATTCCGAAAGGGCCAGCCAAAAAACGAACGAGCAGAGTTCGCCAAGGTAGCATAAAGCAGCGACAGCGTAGCCAAATGCATCTGATCTGTCTGATCTCATACCTAGGCGGTTCCAGACAACTGTTCTACTCTGTTCGCGCCCGGCAAGCCTGTCGGGCCCGACTCGGCTTTGCCTGCCCAACGTCTTTGGAGCACTATCAATCCCTTTTGCACTTCGCAGACCGTTCGGATACCATGGAGGTGTCATTCTTCATTCTGGCAGGCTTCAAAATCTATGGATCCGCGAAACTCCCCGACCACCAAATATTCGTATCGGGAATACCAATACTTTCCCGACAACGGAATGCGCCACGAAATTGTCGATGGAGATCATTATATGAGCCCTGCACCCTCGACTAAGCATCAGACGGTTTCACGCCGAATCCAGTTTCAACTCTATTCACAGATCGAACTCAAGGGCCTTGGCCAAGTTTTTGATGCACCGACAGACGTAGAGCTGTCTCCCCACGACATAGTCCAACCGGACCTTTTGGTTGTGCTGCAGAAGAATCTTCGAATCGTATCGACGAAAAGAATTCGTGGCGTTCCCGATCTGATCATCGAGATCCTTTCCGATGCGAATCCCGATCACGATCGTGTGCTCAAGCTCGAGATGTACCAAAGGGTAGGTCTGCCTGAGTACTGGATCGTCGATCCCGAGGAGGAATTCGTCGAAGCATATGTCTTAGCCGAAGGCCGCTTGAAGTTAGTTGGCACACATCGTGAGTCCATTCAAGTCGCTACAATGTCTGGCTTCGAAGTAGATCTCAACCAAGTCTGGGGCAAGTAATCAGCCAGTTTTGCAATACTAGCTTGCGGTGTGACACGTTAGGTCCGAATTGCAGTATGTCGCCGGTCAGGAGGGTGTGCCACAGGGTTAATTTCCGGTTTTCGGTTGACGGCAAACACCCTTTACCGGTACCCTTTCCCGTCCCGATAGATCATTTGCTTGGTTTTTGTGGCTATTGAGGCTACGCCAAGTGGTGTGCATTTGGGAAATCCGCGTTCCGCAATAGGCAGAAGGACGTCAAGCCGGGCTGAAAAGCCGCCTTGATTCCTGTGCATGATCGACGGCCAATCGATTGATAGCATTGCCTTGGACGCATAAAAATAGAGGAGAACTCATGGCCAACGAGATCGTACAAAAACTGATTGAAGCCGGTGCGCACTTCGGACACCGAGTGAGCCGCTGGAATCCCAAGATGGAGCCGTACATCTATGGGCGCAAGAATCTGATTCACATTATCGACATTCGCGAAACGCTTCGCGGTATGTTGCGAGCCAAGAAATACCTTAATCAGGTAGCCAACGGAGGATCGCTCGTTCTGTTCGTTGGTACTAAGCGACAAGCTTCGGAAGTTATTCAGCGAGAAGCGACCCGATGCGGAATGCCTTTTGTTAGTGAACGCTGGCTCGGTGGCGCTTTAACAAACTTCCGAACCGTTCGCGACCGAATGGGCCGACTGGAAGAACTCGAAGTCATCATGAATAGCGAAAAGATCAACGAGTACTCCAAAAAGATGCAATCGTCTTTGAATCGCGAGTATCGCAAGATTTATCGCAATTTGAATGGTCTGCGTACCTTAAATCGGCTACCTGAATGCTTGGTCATCGTCGATCCAAAGAAGGAAAAGAACGCGGTTCGTGAAGCCAAATCGTTGGGCATCACAACCGTTGCTTTGATCGATACCGATTGCGATCCCACTCAGATCGATTTGCCAATCCCTGGTAACGACGACGGTATTCGCTCGATCGATTTGATTATGAAGCAGTTGGCTGACGCCGTATTGGCAGGAAAAGCTGAGAACCCAGAACTGCTCAAAACGATGGGCAATGTGCCAGACCCGACCAGTGAAATGGTCGCCAAAGCCGAAGCCATGGCTTAATTGTCCATTGTCTTTACGATACGTGTGCCACTGCTTGCTTGCCAGCAGTAGCAAGATTTAGCACCCTGCATTCGAACCTTACCCTGGGTTCGAATGCTCTTTGGTTTCTAGATACATATTTTTTCATTTGACTATTGATATTAGGAGAGTTTTAGAAATGGCAGAAATCTCTGCTGCAGCAGTCAAGGCACTGCGCGAAAGAACTGGTTTGCCCCTCATGGATTGCAAAGCTGCGCTTGTAGAAGGGGGTGGCGATGAAGAAAAGGCGATTGCGATTTTGCGTGAGAAAGGCATCAAGCTTGGCGAGAAGCGAGCGGATCGCGAAACGGCGTTTGGGCGATTTGGACTTTTTTCCGGCAGCGACAAAAGCGCTGGTGCTATGGTGGAATTGAAGTGTGAAAGCGCGCCCGTTGCAGGTCATGCTGAGTTCATTCAGTTGGCAAATGATTTCGCGGAAGCCCTTGCTAAGAGCGATGTGAAAACCCATGAAGAGTTGCTCAAGCAACCGTCACCTTCCAAGCCAGGAATGACTGTTGGCGAGCAGCGAGACGAGCTCTTCAATCGAATTCGAGAACGATTCGACTTAGGTCGCATGGTACGCATTGATGGTGCCAGCGGCGGTTACAGCCATAATGCAACGACCGTTTCAGGCG
>JAYVPE010000565.1:0-3751 GCA_043757575.1 Pirellula sp. | reverse complement strand
GAGAGCTGGTATTCACAGGTTATCCAAATTAATAAGTGGCTTGCTCAATCACGTCCATGAACCTCCTATCTTGCATCAACTTGCCGTCTGCGTCCAGGCACATTCAACGACAATTTTTAGAGGGGTTTAGGCAGAAGGAATGAAGTGTCCGATGGACTCCGATAAACTGCGATTGGTTCGGACCAACGGTTCATTAAGACCGAAGCACAAAAAGTAAGCAACCTGCTTCTTGACTCCATTAAGCCGACCCGCTATCCTTGGAATCGGCAAATTTAATAGAGGAGTCTCGGAATTAATAAAAACAATAACAGAGCGGCCAGTTCCCATGGGGCTGTGCACATTCGATCGCTAAAGGTCTTTTACGATGTCGTTCGGCGGCGAAGTTTTTCGCAAGCAGCCAGCGATCACGGAATGACCCAGAGCGCGGCCAGCCAAAGTGTGCAACATTTAGAAGATTTTCTATCGGTTCAGTTGATCGATCGAACCAAAAGGCCCTTCGTTTTGACTGCGGAAGGGCAGAAGTTTTACGATGGCTTGGCCGGAGTTTTGCGCCAGTTTGATTCGTTGGTAGACGAGGTGCGACTGGGGGGAACCACATCAGGAGAGGAAGTTACAGGTCATGTCGTGGTCGCATCGATCTATTCCATTGGCCTCAGTTATATGCCAGTTCTCGAGGAGAAGTTTCAAAAGAACTATTCCTCGGCGAGCTTCGCATATCAACTTGCTCACCCGCACGAAGTTTACAGGATGGTTGAGCATGGAACTGTTGACTTTGGCATGGTTAGCTATCCGGACCAAAACCACCCTTCATTGCAAACGACATTGTGGCGTCACGAACCGATGATCCTGGTCGCTTCACCTCGGCACCGGCTTTCCACGTTGGGTCGCATTTCGCCAGAGGCACTCTCGCAAGTCGGTTTGGTGGCTTTTGCAAGCAACTTACGCATCCGTCAAGAGATCGACAAGGAGCTGCGTAATTTAGGTGTAACGATGCGTGTGGTTGTTGAGTTGGACAATATCGATTCGGTAAAGCATGCAGCCATTGTCAACAGCGGCGTTGCATTCCTGCCCATGTTGACCGTCCAAAGTGAGTTGGCGTCGGGTTCGCTGAAAAAGATCGAATGCGATCGACTCGAACTGACTCGTCCTTTGGGCATCATTCAACGACGGGAAGTGACCTTAAGTCGAGCGGCACGAAGCTTCATGGATATCTTGATGAAGAATCGCGTTTGGGATCAAGAAAATGCCAAGCCGCCCGAGGACACGAAAACGAACAACGTGGATCCGTCAGATAGCGATTCTGCTGTCAACGGCCCATCAGTCCCCAATCCTTTCCTGGCATCTTAATCGCATCGCCCCGTTCAAGTTGCACTTGATTAAGAACGAACATCGAACAAAGACATAGAAACAGGATTCAATAGAGCATGAATGCACCATTTGGATTTCCCGAAAAGCAGGGCCTATACGATCCTGCGCTCGAAAAGGATTCGTGCGGTGTCGGCTTCGTTGCCCATGTCAAAGGCAAACCAAGTCACCAGATCGTGCGAGACGCCGAAACGATCCTCAAGAGCATGAATCATCGAGGTGCTTGCGGTTGTGAAACCAACACGGGTGACGGTGCTGGTATTCTCGTCGGCATGCCGGACAAGTTCCTTCGCCGAATTGCATTGAGTGAACTTGGAGTCGACTTGCCACAAGCTGGCCTCTATTCCGTTGGTAATATTTTTTTGCCGAAGGATGCGATGGAGCGCGACCATTGCAAACAGACATTGAACCGTTTAATAGCGAGCGAAGGCCAAAGGCTGTTGGGATGGCGTGCTGTTCCGCAATCACCAGACGCTGCCGACATTGGCCCCAGTGCGAGGACGGCAGAGCCGATAGTTGAACAAGTCTTTGTAGCTGCTAAAAACGGGCTGAGCAATCAAGAGTTCGAACGCCAACTCTATTTGATTCGAAAGCAAGCCAGCCATCTCTTGCGCACCGACAAAAACCTTAAGCAAGCGACTCTTTTCTATGTCTGCAGTCTGTCGACGAAAACACTCATCTACAAAGGCATGCTCACGCCAGCCCAAGTGGTTCCCTACTACGCTGATTTGAGCGACCCAGACTTCGAGACGCATTTGGCCATGGTCCATTCGCGATTCTCAACGAATACGTTTCCAAGTTGGGATCGTGCTCAACCATTGCGATTCATGAGCCACAACGGCGAAATCAATACCGTCAGGGGCAATATTAATTGGATGCAAGCTAGACAAGGAATGGCAGAAAGCTCCGTCTTTGGTAACGATCTGAAAAAGCTATTTCCTGTCGTCGAGCCGCACTGCAGCGACTCGGGGACATTCGACAACGTTTTAGAGTTTCTGCTCCTCAATGGCCGCACCCTCCAAGAAGCAGTCATGATGATGGTGCCTGAAGCGTGGCAAAAGCATGAAACCATGTCGCCTGGCAAACGCGCCTTTTACGAATTTTTTAGCTGCATGATGGAACCGTGGGATGGCCCTGCTTCCATCGTCTTTACCGATGGACATTTCATTGGTGCAACCCTTGATCGAAATGGATTGCGACCAAGTCGATATTACTTGACGACGGACGACCGCGTGATTATGGCCAGCGAGGTAGGCGTTCTGCCTGTCGATCCGGCGATCGTCAAATCTAAAGGCCGTCTACAGCCAGGTCGCATGTTCCTCATCGACTTCGAAGAAGGACGACTTATTCCGGACGAAGAACTCAAAGAGACTTTTGCAGCGATTCGACCTTATCAAGAATGGCTTAAAGCCGAACGAATTACATTGGACCAACTGTCGACGGACAAGGAGTCGCATGGATTCTACCCAGACACGTTGCTAGCTCGCATGCAGGCCTTCGGATACACGCTTGAAACTATGAATTTCATGCTGTTGCCGATGATTTTGACTCAGGTAGACCCAATTGGATCGATGGGAAATGACTCCGCTCTAGCTTGTTTGAGCGATCAGCCTCGGTTGATTTACGATTATTTCAAACAATTGTTTGCCCAAGTCACCAACCCAGCCATCGATTCCATTCGAGAGGATGTGATCATGTCGCTGGAGTGTTACGTTGGCCCGGAGCAGAATTTACTCGACGCAACACCGGCGCACTGCCATCGTCTCATGATCCCGCATCCTATTCTCACCAATGAGGAATTGGCGGCGATCCAACACATGACAAACCGTGGCTGGAAAACAAAGACCATTGATATCACTTTTGATCGCAGTCTCGGCAAGCCGGGTGTCACAGCAACGCTGGATCGCATTTGCGAGGAAGCCGAACAAGCAATCGATGCCAAGTACACGATGATCGTGTTGTCGGATCGCAATATTGGTCAAGACCGCGTTGCCACAAGCAGCCTCCTTGCGTGCGGAGCAGTGCATCATCACTTGGTGCGAGCTGCAAAACGAACTCAGATAGGAATCGTTTTAGAGACTGGCGAAGCACGCGAGGTGCATCATCATTGCTTGCTGGTCGGATACGGTGCGGACGCTATCAATCCGTACTTGGCATTTGAATCCCTTTGGCAAGCAAGTCGCGACGGACTTCTAGAGGGCCTGGATGACAACAAGATCGTTTCCGGCTATCGCAAGGCTGTCGCCAAAGGCATGTTGAAGGTCATGGCGAAGATGGGGATCAGTACTTTGGCAAGCTACAAGGGGGCTCAGATTTTCGAAGCGCTCGGTTTGAGAGACGAAGTGATCGCCCGTTGCTTTGCAGGAACCAATAGCCGAATTCAGGG
>JAYVPE010000564.1:0-3756 GCA_043757575.1 Pirellula sp. | reverse complement strand
TGAGACCTTCGACTAGTGCCGCTTCCTCATAGATTCCGCCTCGCGCACAATTGATCAATCGTACACCCTTTTTAAGAATATCCAGTTGCTTCATGCCGACCAAATACTTGGTTTCGTCCGTCAACGGAGTGTGGACGGTCAAGTAGTCGACTCGCGGTAACAATGCTGCGACCGAATTGGATTTTTCGATCCCCATTTTGGTCGCTTGTTCGTCGGACAAGAACGGATCATACGCAATGACTCGCATACCAAATGCCAGTCCTCGCGTCGCTACCTCACGACCGATGCGCCCCATCCCAATCACACCAAACGTTTTGTCGGCGAGCTGGCTGCCCATAAAAGTCTTACGGTCCCAGCGTCCCTCACACAAACTTTGATAAGCCGGAGCGACGCTGCGAGAAAGCCCAAGCATTAACGCGAACGCATGCTCGGCCGTGCTGAGTGTATTCCCAGCCGGTGTATTCATCACGACGATACCCAGTCTAGTGGCAGCCGTTTTGTCGATATTGTCAGTGCCAACCCCAGCCCGAACGATCGCTCGCATCCGTTTGTTTCCTTCCAACGATGCGGCTGTGATTTTGACTCCGCTGCGAACGATTGCACCGTCAAACTCATTGAGCGACTTGCGCAATTCCTCCCCCTTCAAACCGGTTCGGACTTCGTATTCGAAGCCTCTCTCAGCGTTGAGGAGATCGAACCCCTCTTGAGCGATTGGATCAAGAACTAGAATGCGAAACGTCATGGATGATTTGCCGATAGAAAAGTGGAATGGAGAAGTGCTGTGTCGACTAAGCGTTCTTGGACGCGAAGTCATCCATGAGTTGTGCGAGCGACTGGACGCCTGCCATCGGCATCGCGTTGTAAATGCTGGCTCGAATTCCGCCGACGCTTCGGTGGCCTTTTAGTGAATCAAGACCGATAGCTTGAGCTTGCGTCAAGAATGCTTTTTCCAGGCTCTCGTTGGGAAACCGGAAAGTAGCGTTCATCAGCGATCTCGATTGTTGCTGAGCGTGTGCCAAGTACAGAGCAGGGTGCCGATCGATCGCATCGTAGACCCATTTGGCTTTTTCTTGATTGATTTTATGCATCGCAGCCAGGCCGCCAATGGTCTTTTCAACCCATTCGGTTACCAGGCCCAGAACATAGACCGCGAAAGTCGGTGGCGTGTTCCACATGGAGTCTTCTTTGGCATGGTTATTAAAATTCAAGTAGCCAGGTAATTCATCGCTAGATCGAGCCAACAAATCTTTGCGTATAATCACAACAGTGACTCCAGCCGGTCCTGCATTTTTCTGAGCACATGCATAGATGAGTCCATACTTGGAAACATCGACCGGTCGGTGCAGAATGTCCGAGGAGCAATCGCAAACCAACGGAGCTGCCGAACGGAGGTCATGCTGAAACTGAACGCCCTGGATGGTTTCGTTGCTGGTGATGTGCACATAAGCAGCATCAGGGCGTATCTTAAGTTCTGTTTCCGTGGGGATTCGGTCGTAGTTGGTCGCCGCAGAATCGTAAATCGCCTCGACTTTGCCTTCTCGTTTCGCCTCTCCGATGGCGTATTTCCCCCAAGAACCAGTGAGCACGTATTGTGCAGGACCAGCGTGCCCTCGCAATAGGTTCATTGGAATCATCGAAAACTGCAGCCGAGCTCCCCCTTGGAGGAACAGGACATCGTATTCCGATGGTATGCCAAGCAATCGGATGAGACGTTGCTTTGCTGCTTCTTGAATAGCCATAAATTGCTTGCTACGGTGAGAAAGTTCCATCACCGAAGCGCCACAACCTGGCAGGCAAAGCATCTCATCCCGTATGCGTTCAAGGACCGGGACCGGAAGTACAGCCGGACCAGATGAGAAATTAAAAAGTCGTTTTTCCATTATTACCGTGTTATTCAGCGGTCGAAATCGTCGGATGTTATAGAAACACCAATCATCCCCAGCGGGTTCGGATTTTACGTCTAGAATGCATTACGCGGAAGGAGTAATAAATCGGCTCCCGCGCCCTGTGACCGTTTTTTCATAATGCCTGATAACTAGACTATGTCGCATCGCAGCACACGCCAGGTGGTAGAGGATCTCCGCTTAAATGACCGCCTAATTGAAATAACGGTCCCTCTCTCGACCCATTTGGAAATCGCCGAGGTTCAACGCCGTGTTTATGCACGCGGAGGTCCAGCCATTCTTTTTACTAATCCCATAGGCAGCCCGTTTCCGATGGCGAGCAACCTATTCGGTTCACTCGATCAAGCGAGATTTCTTTTTCGCAAAACCATCGATCGAGTACGTCGTGCAATCGAGCTCAAGATCGACCCCAACCAACTTTGGATGCGACCTTGGCGGTACGCTACGGCACCCTGGACCGCCTGGAATATGCTGCCCAAACGTGTCCGGTCCGGGGCCGTTCAGAGAAATGAGACGACCATTGACCGACTACCGCGATTGGTTTCCTGGCCGGACGACGGTGGACCTTTTATTACGCTTCCCCAAGTCCTCAGCCAAGGCCGATCGGCATCCCTCATGCAATGCAATCTAGGCATGTATCGCGTCCAGCTCTCGGGAAACGACTATGCAGCCAATCGAGAAATCGGATTGCACTATCAGTTGCATCGCGGAATCGGAGTCCATCATCAACACGCCCTGGCGGACGGCCGTCCACTTCGTATTGCAATCAGTGTCGGCGGGACGCCTGCCATGACCCTGGCTGCGGTCATGCCATTGCCGGAGGGACTAAGCGAATTGACGTTTGCAGGAGCACTTGCGGGACATCGTATCCCTATGATCACATCCGGGAATCATGCACCGCTCTATGCCGATGCCGATTTCGTCATCCACGGCACCATTGACCCAACGTCCATGAAACGCGAAGGACCGTTCGGGGATCATTTAGGATATTATTCCAAGGAACATGACTTCCCATGGATGCAAGTCGACAAAGTCTACCATCGGGACGGTGCGATATGGCCCTTCACGGTCGTTGGAAGACCACCGCAAGAAGACACCACTTTCGGAGAATTGATTCACGAGATAACCGGTCCAATCATTCCCACTGTGCTGCCTGGTGTGAAAGCTGTTCATGCTGTGGATGCTGCCGGAGTTCATCCATTGCTTCTAGCGATCGGAAGCGAACGCTACACACCCTATCGAAAGCCAGAAAGACCGCAAGAATTGCTTACACAGGCCAACGCGATCCTGGGACAGGGGCAGATGTCACTCGCTAAGTATTTAATGATCATCAACTCGCTGGACAACCCATCTTTGAACATCCATCACATCGATGAATTCCTGATTCATTTGCTCGAGCGCATTGATTGGTCCCGCGATTTGCATTTTCAGACGCGAACAACGATTGATACTCTCGACTATAGCGGTGATGGATTTAATCAAGGATCGAAGCTTGTGCTGGCGGCAAGTGGTGCAAAACGCTTTGAGCTTTCGACCGATCTGCCCCATTCGTTCAAATTGCCTGACGATTTTTGCAAGCCTCGATGGAGTTTGCCTGGAGTACTGTCAGTGCAAGGAACGGTTGCAGCGTCCACTCTAGTGAAGTTTTGGGAAGAGATGGTCCAGACGAAGGGGACCCATTTTACAGACGATCCCAATTGGTCAGGACTGCGTTTGGTAGTTTTGGTAGACGACTCGGAATTCACAAGTCAGTCTCTGAACAATTTTTTATGGGTAACGTTCACACGCAGCAATCCCGCAACGGACATCGACGGCGTGGGTGCTTTTACCGAGCACAAGCATTGGGGCTGCA
>JAYVPE010000563.1:0-3757 GCA_043757575.1 Pirellula sp. | reverse complement strand
GGAGGCCTCTTCTGTTTCAACCACACTGGCATACGCATCGTTTGCGGCCTTGACACGATTCTCGTGCAATACGGCTTCGTTAGACAGGTTTCTCGGTGGCGCACCCGCTTTGAGTGCGTCAGCGTAGGCCTGCTGGGCGGCTTCTTCGGCGTCGTTGTATTCCTGTTGGGCTGCAGTGCCGGCTGTCCTGCGAGTCTGTTCTGCGGTAGAAGCCGCCTGCCCCTCGGCCTGCCTTTGATTTCCTACTTCAGCAGCGAAACTCGACGCCGCCGCGCTCGATTGTCCGCTCTGTGAAGCGGCGGCGGCACCGTCGAATTGAGGGCCGTCGTCAACGCCCAAAACGGTTGGCATCAGCGGTTGATCTTTGTCATCCGCAAGGCTCAGCATATTGGGAGGCGAAGCGGGCCAGACGAATACGGGCAATTCTGTGATTCCCGAGTTGGCTCCGACGTTGTTTGCAAATGCGTTTTGCGCGTTGGATAACGCTGCGGCGTAGGTTGCATCAGCGGCCGCCACTGCGGACTCGTAGGCTACATCTGAATTTCCGACGATCGTCTGATACGCGGTTACTGCCGTGTTAACCAAAATGTCGTGGTTATTCGTCGCTGTGTTGTGTTGCTGGTTTGCTAGCGTTGCGGCAGCCTGAACGGCAGCGTTGAAATTGGTGCTGGCTACTTGCCAGGTTGCGTCAATGGCGGCAAGTTCAGCGACTTGGGTTTGCGTCGAGACACTGTCTGGCGTCAGGGAGTAAATGAATCGTATCGATTTGCTGGATGGGTCATCGGGCGAGCCATCTCGGGCAATCCATGTTCGAATGGTCACGACCCCTTCATTGAGGTTTTGTGGACTAATCGTAAATTGACCTTGGGGATTGCTGGTTGCATTACCGTCGAAAACGCCGTCTCCATTTTGGTCATAGAGTACGAGAACATTGGCGATCGCATCTCCTAGCAGCGTACCGTTGATGGTAGCGATACTTGTCGCGCCGTCCGACGAGCTTTGTCCACTGTCCTGTGCCAACGTGAGAGTTGCGACTCGAGTCATACTGCTGGTATCAAGCGTAACGAGCAACTCTGCCCACGGTCCAATAACGATGCCTTGCTGGCTCGTAAACTCCTTGGCTCGAACTTTGATTGTATGTGGACCAGCGGTTAATGCATTGGGATGATATTCGAAGCTACCATCGTCGTTGGTCAGAGTCGAACCGTCCGCCACTCCATCTCCGTTGGTATCGATTTGAACGAGCAAGTTCGCGTTGTTTCCGTCATTGGTGACCATACCGCGAAACGCTAGATCGGACGAGACGCGATCCAAATTCGAAGAGCCATCATCATTGATCAGTTGAAGATTAACGATTGCAGGTGGTTGATTCGACGGGAGAGCAACATTGACGAAACTATAACTTTGCCATTGCCCGGTTCGATATGTGCCGTTCTCTGCTCTCTCTTTCGTGCGAATTTTCCAAGTGAATGAGCCGGTGGGTGGTTGGAATGGCACATATGCAAATTCTCCAAACCAATCGGTGGTCGTGACAACATCGGCTGATGAGTCTCCATTTGTGTCGATTTCGATGCCAACGTTTTGGATGGAACGGTCATCGATCACGCGCCCAGTCAACGTTGCCTTGCCGCCATTCGACGTTGCGGACTGCCAATTGACATTCACTAAAGTGGGTGCCGCATCGGGCTGGTCTTGGTAAGTAAACGCCAACGATTTCCATGGACCGACGATATTCGAACTTGACGCAAAATCAAATTCGGTTGCACGAGCACTGACCGTGACTGTTCCGAAGCTTAACGACGATGGCTTGATAAAAAACCGTCCTGTCGAATCGGAATAGGTCACGCCGTCTGCAACAGAATCGCCTGTGATGTCAAACTCGATTTTTAGTGCGTTGGATTGTCCTGGGTTGGAGACCTGACCGACTACAAGGGGATTTTCTGTAATGTTGTCAGATGAGGAGCTGCCGCTGTCGCTGTACAGTTGGAGAGTGGAAATAGTGGGCGCGGCGTTGACATCGGGTGCTTTGGTGAAGGAGAGTGATTTCCATTGGCTCAGTTGCAACGAGGACGTATTGTAATTCCAAAATCGGGTGCGAGCCTGAACGGTGTATTGTCCTGACGCTAAACCGTTTATCGCATACTCGAAATAACCGTCAGCGTTCGTGACGGCCATTCCGTCCGATTGTCCGTCATTGTTGGTGTCGACGTCAACGACTTGATTATTGAGTGTCAAATTGCCACTGACTCGTCCGGCAACCGATGTGTCGCTGGTGACACGATCAGTTGCGCTCGCTCCCGTATCGCGTCGGAGATTCAATGCGGCGACTTCTAGGGTAATTGTTGGCTTCGCGACCAAGGTAAAGCTTAACGTGCTCCACGGGCTGTAAATCCAGGAATTGGTATCAACGTTCCAATCCTTGGTGCGAACGCGAATCGTTTGAGCACCAACCGCCAATCCGACGGGAGTATAAACGAATGCTCCGTATTGGTCGGTGATTGCGTGTCCATCGACCGAGCCGTCATAATTTGTATCGAAGTCCAGCAGCACTGCGTTATTCGGTCGATCACTTCGTAACTGCCCGACTACGATTGGCGTAGTGGTGATGTGATCCGTTGAGTTGGCACCGTCGTCAACCGCCAGTTCAAGCCAGTCAACCAATGGAATGTCGGGAGGCGTATAGGTAAAGGAATACGTCAACGGATCGCTAAGCACATGCGACTGAAGAATGTCGTCCCAGTACAAGGCCTTGGCACGGATAGTCACCGTTCCGGGAGTCACAACTATGGGCCGATACTCGAAATTGCCGTTACTATCCGTAATAGTCACATCGTCGACAATGTCGTCATTATTAAGATCGAAGTTTACTTGAACACCTGGAACGGACAAATTCTGCTTTGTGACTCGACCGACAACGGTTGGATTGGACGTGATTCGGTCGGTGTTAGAGGTGCCGGTATCTTCCTTCAATTTCACGTCTACTACTGAGGGAGAGGGCGGCTTTGCTAACTCGAATACCAATGTTGACCAAGGACCAATTAGGTACGTGGCATAGTCAACATCCCAATTCAGCGCTCGCGCTTTAACGGTTTGTGGGCCATACGTTATTCCGGTAGGCTGAAACTCGAACTTCCCATCGACTCCGGCCACCATGGTTGCATCTACCTGACTATCGCCTTTGTAATCCAATTGGATCGTTGCGCCCGCCGCCCGATTGCCCGTCGCCATTCCGCGAAATCTGGGGTCAGTTGAGATGTTGTCACTATCAGATGTTCCATCGTCGTTAACGAGCTTGAAGTCCTCAATGATTACAGTACCAGCCGGAGGCTGGGCAGTAGTATTCGGTGCAATTCCATTTTCCACGGTGTATGTCCAGATCGAAGCGCTGCCGCCCTCGGACATGTTAGAGATCACCATGACGGACGATAGACTGCCGTCCGTATTGCAAAACCAGCCTGCCGGATCGCTTGGAAGCGACGCTTCCGCTACGTTTGCACTTCGTTGTGCAATCAAGGCAGAATTGGTGACGGTACTTTGCGTAGGAATCAACAATGAGCCAACGTTTTGCCCATCGCTAGCGAGCGGTTGTACCTGCGAATGATTCTGCGAGTTAATGCTAAGTAGTTGAGGGCCCAATACGGGAATCGCTGAAGTTCGACCGCTAGCGATTTGGCTGCCAAAGAGTACTTTTTGCCAAGCTGCTGGATTGCGAGAAACATCGCGGAGCGTATCGAAGGAAATGGTGGCTTCTGGTACC
>JAYVPE010000562.1:0-3762 GCA_043757575.1 Pirellula sp. | reverse complement strand
CTCGAAGCTTGCTTTGACGATCACGGCCTGATTCCAATTCTTCTAGAATCGATTGCTTCTGGCCAGCTTCGAAATCAGCAGCATGTATATCCGACTCTATTGCAGCCAGATTCTTTAGCCGAAGGCCTTTGCTTAGCGACTTAGTGAGTTTGGAATCGATAACCTGTGAGAGGCTGCCTAATTCCTGTTTGATAGTCTCTGTTTTTTTAATGAGCACTTGGAGGATTCGATCCTCAGGTCGCTGTTTGTAGACAAAGTAATGGCAATACACATCTGGCTTGGGCTGGAGCTTCCGGTCAATTCGACCATTCCTCTGTTCCATTCGACTTGGATTCCACGGAACATCGAAATGAAAGAGATGAGCACAATGAGCTTGTAAGTTGAGTCCCTCACGGGCTGCGTCTGTAGCGATCAAGATGCGCACTGGCTGCTTGCTTGGCGACATGTTGAACGCTTTTTTGATTTCTTCTCGTTTGATGGGTGGAGTTGGCCCGTGGTAAATCAGTATTCGTTCTGGCGCACGGTCGGTTTGAGCAATTGCCGCTTCCAGTTGATCGCGTAGGTATCTTTTTGTGTCGTCATACTCGGTGAAGATAATGATTCGAGTATCATTCCATACCGCTCCGGGTTTACCCAAATCGGCACACATGTTCGCTTTCATCCATCGAATTAGTTCACGGATTCGACCATCTGGTTGATGTCGTGCCGATTCTGCGATCTCACTCAGTTGATCCAACAGCTTGACCTCTTGTTTGACGAGATCAGAATTGGAGGCGTCTTGGATTGGTCCAATTGCAAGTAACGAAAGTCGCTCAATTTGGGAATCGTCATCAGCCTCAAGCTCTTCTTCGGTAAGGTTGGCTCTGTCATCATCAGCATCGATGGGCTGCAAGTTAGTTGTCAGTTGTATGTTGTCAGTTGTCAGTTCTTCATTTCCGACAACCGACAACTGAGAACTGGAAACCGTCTTCCGATGGACTCGAAGCGTTTTTGCAAATGCCTCGACGGAGGAGAGGAGTCTTTGCTGCAATCCGGTTATTAGCAGTCCTGCCGAAGCCTGCGTCCGCTTGCTCTCACCCTTGAGACGTTCCTCGCGAATGTCAGCGTATTGGTTTAGCAATGATGAGAGTGCAAGTTCCGGTGCGTCTTTTGGCAAACCGTCGATGTCAACTTGAACCACGTGGCGTTTTGGGAATCCACCTCGGATTTCACGAATGTCCTCTTTTAATCGGCGAACGACAACTTCATCGCGGTATTTCTCGGTGACTGGAACGCCACGGCAAAAGCGTTGTGGGTCAAGAATTTCCAAGAGTGCGGAAAAACTATTGGAATGCCCGTTGTGCGGAGTCGCGGACAAAAACAATCGATGCTCGAACCTGGGTGCTAGATCTCGAACGGCCCGGGTGAGTTGCGAATCGATCGCATACTTTTGACCGCTTGCCGGAGCAGCATGATGTGCTTCATCCAATATGAAAAGACTACCGGATCGAAACGTACCCAGCCAATCTCGGAGTGGTCCAGTATATGCCTCATCTATTAGTAGTCGTTGCGAGATCAGAAACCTGGAATGTGTGGTCCAAGGGTTGATGCTAAAGCCACGCTCACGGCGAATCCGCTTCATGTAGTCTTTGTCGATAATCTCAAACGTCAATCCAAATCGAGACTCAAGTTCCTCTTGCCATTGATACAGCATCGAGGGAGGACATGAGACGACAATCTCGCGAACCTTCTTGCGGAGCAGTAGTTCACGAGCAATCAACCCGGCTTCAATTGTTTTGCCAAGACCAACATCGTCCGCAATGAAGAGATTTACGCGAGGTAAGAGCAATGCCTTACGTAGCGGCTCCAGTTGATATGCTTCCAGTTTGATTCCAGCTCGAAACGGCGACTGAAACAGCTTGGGATCGGTCGAGGTGACACAGTTCCACCGCAGAGTATTTAGATAAGCCCCAAATACCTTCGGATTGTCAAAGCCTTTTTTCGCGACGGAATCCCAAGCCTCCCCTGTTAGAACTTCGCGGTCGATCTCCTTTTCCCAAAGTACTTCGAGAGCAACTCCCTGATTGTCATCGTCAACGCAAGAGAGCCTTACCAAGGTGCTGTCCGAAACCGATTTTCCCTCGATTACTTCTTCGACCAAATAGGTTCGTTGCCGTACGCGCGCTATTGCGCCTGGACTTGGAAGGGTGTCAACCTTTGTCATCGAGGATCCATGAGGGAAGTTAATTCTCTGCGGCAAGCCCGGAGTTGGTCGAAACTTCTTTAAGCCTGATCAACAGCTTTTTTCGGGATTGCTTACCCTCCGTACTTGAATATTGAGCCCCTAAAATAGCAGAACTAATGGGTTAGGAGAAGATGGTGGAATTTTGCTTACTGCAGTCGCGATCGCAAGCACTCAGGCATTGGCTACAAAACGCCAACTCAGTTCGAGAACAATCAACTTGTTCATTCTAAGCCCTGAGAGCATCAGCATCGCCCTCTCAAAATTGGCCAGCAAGCCACGCCGCTAAAGTGGCTCAATTTCTAATCGGAAATGACCGCCCTGCCGGCCTGGTCGCCGATGAGCGGCGAAAATCAAACTCCTTAAACAAGCGTTCGCTTGTTTAAGGTCTAGGGGATGATCTCTACTTTTTGTCCATCCCTTTTGAAACGGACGCCACATTGGTTGGTGATCTCTTTCAAAATGTCGTCAAGACTTGTCTTGTTGAGTTTCAGCTTGACCTGCTTCGATTCTAGAATTGCAGGCAGCGGGAGGGGGTGAAAATCGAGTTTGGTTTTGGCCGCTAGCGACCGAATCACTAGCTCAAGCTCGCCTTCGAGCGCTCCTGAGAATCCTTTTTTATCTAGGTCCGTTTCGCTACCGTTTGGTTTTTCCCATTTTTTCTTCGGAATCATGGGGCGAATCAGGTCGCGATGCGAAGCGACCGTTGCGGTGACTCGCCATCCTGAAGGCTTTAAGGATTTAGAGACTGTTGCCTCTGTCCATCGCTGACGCCATTTTTTCCACGCCGATTGACCAATCCTCTTTTCGATCTCGTCAATTGAATAGATCCAGTCGACTTTGGAATCGTCTGCCGAGATAGGAGCAACCGTCCACTTGCCATCTTGGGCCGCAAGGCAAAGGTCAAATCCGCTCAGTAAACAAGTGCCGATAGTTGCTGCAGTTGTCGACTTGCGAAACTCAAATGCTCGCCAAATGTCGTGTTCGGTCTTGAACGTCAAATTCGCGTCGGGAACGCAACGAGACGCAAACTCCTGAATGACAGTGGACGCGACTGAGCCATCAGGCCAACCGAATGGCTTTGTGCCCATCGGTCGCATCGGGTTCGCTGCGAGAGAAACGGAAAGCCGCCAATGAGCCGCCTCAATTGCATCGCACTCCGATTTGGGCACAACCATGACAACACCTGCAAGCGGACACAATACCGCATCTACTTTTTCGATGGTTCGGCGTAAAAAACTCTCCAACGTTTCTTCTTTTTTTTCAACCGTTACGACCGTATCTCTGGCGATGCGACGATCACACCAAATCGGAATCTCATAGGTAGAAGATATGCTATCCAATAAAGATTCAAGTGAGGCGTTTTCAACGACTTGTTCACATGGAGCCTGCAAACTCTGTTGGATGGAAATTGCAGAGGCGCTCATGCATGGATGAGTGATTGTGCTTTGACTAAATGCATGCATTGGGAATCCAACCAATACTAGCATTGCAATGAGACTAAGAGTTGCCGAGTGGTTCGCTGTCAAGTGCGAAGAACT
>JAYVPE010000561.1:0-14191 GCA_043757575.1 Pirellula sp. | reverse complement strand
ATCTAGGGAAGGACGATCACCAACATCCGCTGGCGCGGCGGCCGCAACTCGCCATTTTTCTTTTTCGCCAATCAGTTCAATTGCAGGAACAATTCGATCCAGCAATACCAAATCTGAATCGGCCAAAGCCGCGATTGGCGAAAGCGTCGCCGTCCATTTCTTGGCTAGGGATTTAACTTCGTTGTCATCCCATTTATTTTGAGAAGCAATCCAAACACCGATTGCAAGTGGTAACATTTCGCCGGGCGCATCTTCGATCCGCTTCTTGATCCGATCCAATGCGTTTTTCTCGTAACCGGCTTGGGCAAGCCATTCCATACGGGTCATTGAATTGATAAGAGGTCGGCAATGATGGGAAGCATCGAGAGCCCTCTTGTATTTACCCTCGCTGGCAGCAACATACGCTTCCACTGCAGAAGTCCATTGATTAAGTTTGGCAATTCGGAATTCCAGTTCCGCTTGACTCTTAGCTTTCGCTTTTCTTTCTGCGGACCAATCCTTGGCTTTCGAAGCATCAAAATCTTTACTGGGCAGTTTCTGAAGAATGGGGTCGTTATCTTCGCCAAACGGGTCTTCACTCACGTTATAGGGTTCGAGTAATTCGGGCGGCATCGCATCTCCTTTTTGGGTTTCCTTAGATTCCTTTTCTGCGAAAATCCGAAGGCTTTCGCGACCTTCGACTGCCTTAGAACGCAGTGTTGTAACTAGGCTCGCCATTTCGCCTTGAAGTTCCTTGCATTTGGACATGTTTCCTATTTGATTATGGGCAATCGCCAACCAAGCGATTCGTTCGTCCTGACGCCCATCATCCAACGTTGGTTCCAGATAAGCAGAATTTGCAAGTTCAATAAGTTGCGGCCAAAGGCAATAGCTGGTTAGTACTCCGATTAGTCGTTCCCGTCCGAGCGAAGCACTTCCTCGTCCGCCCAACGTGTTGTACTTAGGATGGCGTGGTAGTTCGATCATGTTCTTCGCAAGTTCGACCGCTTCTCGAGCACGTCCTATCAGCATTAAGTCGCGAATGAGCCATTCATTGTTGTGCGCGTAGTTGTGAATCTGGTCCGGCATGACTTGATCTCGCATCATGTGTGCGTGGTCAACCCGCGCAGATGCCTCTTGTTGCCATGCTGCGTCCGCATAGCGATGCAGTCGGGAGTAGGTATGACCAGGCATATGCCACATGTGCGCGATGCCAGAAGCGCTCGGTCCACATTTGGCTGCAGCATCAATGGCAAGCTTTTCCTTTTTGTTGTCCCAAAGATGGATACGAAAGTGATGTGCCGGATGTTTTGGATTGGAGCGGAATATGTCCGACAAGATTGCATCGATTGCAAAGTAACTTTGAATTTCGTTGCCAGCACTGTTATTTTGCCAATACTGCAACACCAACATCGCCTTGAGTTCGATGTCGTCCGGGTAGTCGTATGCAATTCCCTCAAGTTCTTTGACATATTGCTTCAAGCGTTCTGGTCGATCCTTTTTGTCTTTTTCATCGGCGAGTTTCGTATCTTTTACACGTTTGTTCCAGGCTTCGATAAGCCGCTTTTCCTTACTCGACGCCTTGTCAATTTTTTCCATCGCCTGCTCAATGAATCCCTTCGATCTCAAAGTGTTTTCGATATTGGCCCGCGCCATGCCCCAGTAAAGGATCGAACAATCAGGATCAAAAGCGGCCGCTTGGCGAAACGATCGCTCGGCTTCGAAATACCAAAAACCGTGCAACTGCACGATGCCTTGATCAAAGAAGCGTTGCGCCATCGGGTTCTTAGTCGAAATCTCCCAATGAACGTTCCCCATTCCATTCATCAGATACGCTGCTTGCCTTGGCCCCTCATTGAAGGCCTCCCCATGAACAGAATGACCTGGCTCAGCAATCCGAAGATCCGATCGTATCGGTTCCTCAGCCCAAATTTTGGCTGAAAAAGCAATGACGATCAGCAGAAAGAATCCTAATGAAATCGAGGTAGGCATAGCATTCGTAACGAAGTAGTTGGTAAGGTGGGTTAGCACATTATAACTACTCCTCGTTACGGAAGTTCACCGCTATCCGGTAATTGTGACTCGGTTGCCCTTACGCGTGCGTGCGATACCGCATGTACCATAGAAGGCACGCGATCGTCTTTGCGTCAGCAATCTTTTTGTTTCGAAACAGTGTATCGATTTCAGACCAGGACAGAATGATGTTGTCCATTTGCTCGCCAGCTTCCCGCGCAGTGTCTCCCAGCGAGAGACCCTCGGCAACGTAGAAATGCATTTTTTCGTCGAGGATCCCGGGCGACATGGCCAGCGTGTGAATGTGAGTCATTCGCTCTGCTCGATATCCGGTCTCTTCTTGAAGCTCTAAATGGGCGGTCTCAAGAGGGGTTAAAGATTTATCCAATGTTCCAGCCGGCAACTCCAGATGCCAACGATTTATGGCAACGCGATATGTTTGGATCAAGCAAACTAGGTCGATATCTACCAAGGGGAGGATCACAACTGCACCCGGGTGTCGAACAATGTTGCGAAGCAAACGCGTGCCGTCGGGAAGGTGTTCTTCGACCTCCTCGACTGCGAACCGCTTGGCTTGAAAGATCTTTTTCGGTGGACGAATCGACATTAGCTGGCAATGCGTTTTGCGGTTCCATCTTCCGCCGACTCGTCTTCATACCGAAACTGCATTAAGAAGGCATCTTCGGGAGTGTCTTCGTAAAACGATTTCAGAACTCCGGTCGCTCGAAAACCAAGTTGACGGAAGAATAGTTGGGCAGCTAAGTTGGTCTCACGTACCTCCAAAACAATTCGGTTTCGTCGTTGGTAGGCTAGTTTGGAAATTAATTTTTCCACCATTGCAGTACCCACACATTGTCGTCTGAATTCTGGATGGATCGCGAACGATAGAATGTGAATGCGAGTTTTGTGCAGTTCATAGATCATGAACCCAGCGACTTCTTCGTTTCTTTCTGCAACCATTCCGATGCAGTCTCTTTGACGAAGGCAACGAATAAATTCTTCCTCCGTCCACGGAAACTCGAAGCTTTGCCCCTCGATTGCGAGAACGGATGCCATATCGCGGCGAATCATCCAGCGGATATGAACGCAAGATTGATCGGATTCGATGCTGGACATTGAGAAACCTTCCTTCCAAGAACGATCACTTTTGTCAACTTCATTTGATTGCCGTTCTTCCTTGAAGCGGCCTAGCAGGGACCGTACCAAAGCCTGACTTCGAAACCAAGATGGGTTTTGAAATTAGCAAATCTTTCCATGGATGCTACGCCTCCAGTAAATAGACACTTGGTATTTGTTAAAGCAGCCCATGCTTAATAAGCAAGCACCCTCGAATCGCCCCCTCGTCTGTGGCAATGCCTGCATTTTAGGCATTGCTATCTAAATTGGTTTAAGTCCTTGCTGGCATTCGCTTTGCGATGTTGGTATTGACAGCTAATTCATTATTCCGCCACTTGCTAGTGGGATTGTTTGTTCCCTGGCGTGCTAACCGTTCGCGAAGGATGCAGGTGAACGGTTAAGTCATTTTGCTGCAACCCAACGTCTAGCTCAAATATTCGCAAAGAACAGGAAACTCATTTGATGAACTTCGAAAACAATTCCTCCGCAGTCCAGCCCGAGAATCAGTGGATGATGCCAACCGACGTAAAGCCAACTAGTAAAGCCGCTTCCACGCGGATTCGAGACAAGACTGCGGATGAAGCTGGTGAAAAGCTCGCTGCAGAAATGAAGATCTTTCATTCGGTAGCTGACGAATTGAAGGCAAAGCGGGATATTTCGCATTCCACGGAAATGAAGCGAAAACTGGTTTTCGAAACCGCAACTGAGCTTTTTGGCGTAGCGCCCACTTGGACGGCGTTTTATCGAGAAACGCTCGGAGGCGGAGGTGTTGCGAGAGCACTGTTTGTGAGCTCAGAGGAGGCTCGAGAGTACGAATGTAGCGATGAGCATTCCAAGGTTCTCGAGATGTTGACGATTCTCCGCTCTCGCGACCTCCCAGAAAGCGACCCGCACGAACAGCAACGGATGATTACGGTGCGAATCCCGAAGAGCCTACACGATGCTATTTGCGAGGAAGCCAACGAGTTGGCTGTTAGCGTAAATAAACTCTGTATTTCAAAGCTTCTTCAGAAAGTGGACCCTGCCATGATTCCGTCGTCTTCCCAAAAACGTCGCGGACGGCGTCCAGGGTCAGCTAGCGCGAAACTTGCAACGATGAAGGATGTCGCCTCGTCGAGCGAGTCCGAAGTGGCTTAGACTTAACGCAAGAATAGGGTATACTTTTGAATGCCTGGGAGGCTCATGCGATCGCTTTGCGTTTTTGCAAAGAGGAAAGTCCGGGCTCCATAGAGCAAGGTGGTCGATAACGTCGACCGGTCGCAAGACTAGGGAAAGTGCAACAGAAAGCAAACCGCTGAGCTCGCTCAGTAAGGGTGAAACGGTGGGGTAAGAGCCCACCAGAGTTCAAGGTGACTTGAGCTGCTAGGCAAACCCCACCTGGAGCAAGAACGAACAGAACGACATGTCGCCGGTGGGTATCGACTCACCGACGCATAAGCTGCGGCTCGCAGTTTTGCGCGTTCGGGTTGATCGCTCGACGCCACAGGCAACTGTGGTGCTAGATAAATGATCGCAGCGCGAAAGCGAACAGAACCCGGCTTACGAACCTCCCAGGCTTTTTTCTATGGCGCAACGAAATCACAGGCAGTAAGCTGCGAAACGACAAAAAGGTGCCGCCTCTTTCTAGTAAAGGTGCCGCCTCTATACGCAAAGGATCTTTGCGATGATCACAAAAAAAGCCAACCGATTCGGTTGGCTTTTTTGCTTGAAATATCTTGCTCGTTTATAGTTAACGGGCAACGTCAGAATCGAACGCCTGCGATTCTGTCTTAACCATTCTTGCTGTGTGTTCACGAGTCAAGTTTGTTGCGACCCACGATACATAACCGAAATCTACATCGCTCAATCGAGAAAGGGAAACCGTTGTGAACTTGCCGTTTTCTTTCAGCAATTTAATCTTGTCGACATAGATAACAGCCAATCTTGCTTTGACTTGGTAAGTGCCGCTGTTGTCAACCCATTGTCGGTATTCCGCTCCTTTAAATTCAGCGGGTGTAGTGAATGCTCCAATTCCAAAAAGCGCGTCTAGTTCATCAATCGGTTCTTTAACTTTAACTGGCTCTCTCAAATCGAGGGGCAGATTCGACTGCACTTCGATCACTGGCTCAGGAACTGCAGATTCAGCTTCGATTGGCGTTTCAGTACTCGACGACCCACCGAATAAGCTGTCAATAAATGCTCCATCTGCTACTGGCGCTTCGTTCAGAAATTCCAGCGAACCGTTTTTTTCGGTTGCGATCGGCTTTCCAAACAATTCGTCGATCGCTGGCTCTGCAGCAGGCGCGGCTGGCTTCTCGTCGGCAGGAACGTCGTTCGCAGGAGCATCGTTCGCAGGGATGGCTGACTTTGGTTCGGTTCCGAACAAGTCATCCACTTGGGTCTCTTGCTTTACTGAATTGGATTCTGCCGGGGTTTTGGGAGCAGGATCATTTCCAAACAAATCATCCAAATCCGCCTTTGCAGTCGGTGCAACAGGAAGGGCTGATTCGTCCGCAGGTTTATTCGCCGCAGGAGCTTCTCCGAAAATATCGTCTGCTGGCTTTATAGCTACTGGAGCCTCTCCGAAAATATCATCGGCCGATTTCTTTGCTGCCGGAGCCTCTCCGAAAATATCGTCTGCTGGTTTCTTAGCTGCCGGAGCCTCGCCAAACGGGTTTTCTACCGTTTTCCTTGTTTCTTCAACGGCTGGAGCTGGCTCATCGACGGCCTCTGCAGGTGGGGCAACGGCCTGTGCAGGTGGAGCAACCGCCTGTGGTGGAGGGACAACCGCCTGTGGTGGAGGGGCAACGGCCTGTGCTGGTGGGACGACGGCCTCTGCTGGTGGAGCAACCGTCTGTGGTGGAGGGACGACGGCCTGTGCTGGTGGGGCGGGTGCTGAAAATACAGGGTCAGGCGTCAAAACTTTCTGAGGAGCAATCTGCGGGGCTTCCACTACCGGAGCAGGTTGCGAAACCTTTGGAGCTTCTGGAACAGACTTTTTCTCTCCACCTGGCTGAGTCGGTATCAAGTCCATTCCGGCACTGCAGCCACAAGGGTCGGCAGCAACAGAACAGCATCCTGTTGCAGCAGGTGCAATCAGGCAGGGAGCAGACGGTACGCCCAAGCAGCTTGATTGGCACGAGTTTGATGGCTCGCAGCAATCGGAAGACTGCGTTTTGCATGCGTCCCGATGTAGGAGTCGATCCATCAAACGCCCCGCAGAAACAGGACTAAAGGTGACGAGCGTGCACATTGTTGCAACCATCGCCAGTCGAACCCAATACGTGAACGGCTTGGACATGAACCAAACTCCTTTGGAGGAAAACTTGAACGCAGCTATAAAAGTGGTATGGCCAGCATTTCCGGCGAAACAGCTTTAATCGTAATTAACCTGAACGATACCCGCAAGGAATTTATACCGACTGGGCAAAAGCAATTGCTTCAGCAAGATGGAACTTCGGAAGTTCTTCCCTAGGAATCTGTCCCGCAATCGCTAAATCCTCTAAATTCATACAAATCGAGGTTTGAAACTCCGACATTGCCGACTTTTCGTATTTTGAATCACTTTGCACTTCCGACTCAGACCCATATGGCCAATAGTTTCCTTAAATCGCTTGTTGGAAGCTGGTCTCTCGAAAGAAAGTGTTTACTTTTCTTGGGTTTGGCACTGTTGGCATCGTTGGTGCTTGCTTTTTACGCCGTCCAAGTCATGGCTTCGCAATTGGTGATGGAAACGACGCGACAGTCCGCGCGCGACTACGCAAATGCCGTCATTGGTTGGAAGCACATTTCGACAGACTTCAAACAATGGGATGCACAAAATGCAGTTGCAATAACACCATCCGCTGAGCTTGCACGCACCCAGGACAAAGAATACCGAACGAGTGTCCTAAAGATACTACGCGTATACTGGTTGCAGTCCCGTTTTGAATATGAAATCCTTCGACTCGACGACCAATTGGAGCATGAGTCTTTAGGGGCGCCTGTGGCAACAGGAAAGGATCGCGATCGAATCGAATGGATCCGAGATAAGCTCGCAGAAAACGACAGTATTGCAGCAGCGGAGGCAAAGCAAATTGAGGAAAAGGCGGCGTTAACCGCTCCACTTCCAGCCGAGCCAACGGTGCCTGCTCCTAACTCTACCGCGAACAATGTGTTGACAATTCCGATGAGCCCCACATTTGAAGAGGCTCGCTCGAGCGATTCGTATTACTATTACCATCCGATTGCGTTCGATAAAAAAAACTGCATTGATGAGTGCCATCACAATCTGCCCCCCTACGTTGCATGGCCAACGACGCCGTCACTCGATCCGTTCCGAGTCATCAAGGTGAAAATGCCGTACCGCGACACACGCGTCTGGAGTATGTGGAGTTATGCGGTTCTGACCTCGATTGCGATTTGCACTTTAGCGTTGTCGCTATTCTTTATCCATTTGGTTCTCAAACGGCTGGTCATTCGCCCATTGAGTTATATGAAACACGTCAGCGAAGAAATCACTCGCGGCGACACAAAGTTACGATTTTCGGTCGATACCGGGGATGAATTCCACGAATTGTCTGAATCTTTCAATCGCATGCTTCGACACATGACAGAAACCCAAGAACAACTGCGGTCTGTTAACGTTGAAAAGGATCTTCGAGTCGACGACTTGGCGCGCGTGAATCTGCAGCTTTTCGAAGCAAACCGACTTAAAGGTGAGTTTCTCGCAAACATGAGTCATGAGCTGCGTACTCCGCTCAATAGTATCCTCGGTTTTAGCGAGGTATTACAGGGATTCGAGTCCCTCACCGACAAGCAGAGGCGGTACGCATTCAACATTCAAAACAGCGGTCGCCTACTTCTCGACATGATCAACGACATTTTGGATTTGGCTAAAGTCGAGGCTGGCAAAATGGAAGTTCGTCCAACTGAATTTTGCATCCTCTCTGTGATTCATGCGCAATGTGAAATCGTTTTGAAAATGGCGGAGGATAAAAATATCGACTTGAGAGTTGACTCTAGCCGATCGGAGATGCGCATTACGCAGGACCAGGGCAAAGTACAACAGATTCTTACGAACTTGCTGTCTAACGCGATCAAATTTACGCCAGAGGGCGGATTGGTCACGGTTTTCTGCGAATGGCAAAACGACGCGGAATTGGTGCTATCGGTAGCAGATACGGGCGTGGGCGTTGCAACTAGCGATTATGAAATCATTTTCGAAAAATTCAGACAGGCCAAGGGAGTAACCGGGAATGACGGTCTGACTCGTGAACATTCTGGAACCGGACTCGGACTTTCCATTGTTCGTGAGCTCTGTCGACTTTTGGGAGGGGACATCAGTTTGACGAGTCAACTAGGATGCGGCAGCACGTTTCGTGTCGTCCTCCCGCGTGTTTATCGGGACTTTGCATCCAATGCGAGCTCCAACGGGAGCTTGTAGACATTAAGCGTGGTCGCGTACTTTATTTATCGGCCAAAAACGGGATAATGCTGGCCCGAACGGTTTTCGAATCATACCCCAACCAAAGTTTCTGCCTCGCCGATGGCAATCACCTACAAAGACAGCGGTGTCGACCTTGAATTGTATGAACAATCGATGCAACGATTGCCCCGGCTCATGCACCGCACTTTTACACCTCGCGTAGTACGAAACGACGGCGGATTTGCAGGCCTTTATGCCCTCGACTTCTCAAAATCACTTTTTTCACGCAACTACCAAGAACCGGTATTGGTTTCCGGGACCGATGGCGTCGGCACGAAACTCAAAGTTGCGATCAAGGCTGGGAGGCACTCAACCGTCGGCATCGATTTAGTCGCAATGTGCGTCAATGACGTCCTCTGTACCGGTGCCGAACCCCTGTTCTTTCTGGATTACGTAGCGATGTCAAAAGACAATCCGCCGCTTCTCGAATCGATTGTTCAGGGTATTTCCGATGGCTGTATCGCAGCCGAATGCAGTTTGCTCGGCGGCGAAACCGCGATTATGCCGGATCTATACCAAACAGATGACTATGATTTGGCTGGTTTTTGCGTTGGCGTCGTAGAAAAGAAAAACCTGATCACGGGGCGCGACATCGCTTCTGGCGACGTTATTCTTGGCATCAATTCGTCTGGTGTTCATAGCAATGGATTTAGCCTAGTTCGCAAAGCAGTCTTTGAAAAAGCGGGGCTCGATGTCGGCAGCTTTGTTCCCGAATTGGGCATGACCGTCGGCGAAGCGCTTTTGACCCCCACTTTGATTTACAGCAAATTGACTCGCACGGTCCTAACTCACTACAAAGTAAAGAATGTGATCCATGGAATCTGCCACATCACCGGTGGAGGGCTACTGGAGAATACCGAACGCATTCTACCTCCCAATGTAGACCTCATTTTCGAACGAAACTCATGGGAAATTCTTCCTGTGTTCGAGTGGATTGCCAAATTGGGCGAAATCGAAAGGAAAGAGATGGATCAAGTGTTCAATATGGGAATAGGCCTCGCGATAATTGTCAGTCCCTATTATGCAGCTCATATCAAATCCATGGTTGAATCTCAAGGCTACAACTGCTGGAACATTGGAGTCGCTCAAGCAGGCACTGGAAAAAGCCGCTTTTCATCTTGATCGATCCATCCAAACCACCAACCACCTCTTTTCACCGATTGGCTGTGCGAATGTTTGCTGACGCTCGCGAACGAGTCGGTTCCGAGTTTATTGAGATCGAAGTAAATCTGCCGACGACCGTCAAGCAACTTAAAGAATCCATCGCAATCCAATTTGAATCGCTACGATCCTTGGTCGAATTCGGTCGAATCGCGATTGACAATGACTTTGTTTCCGATTCAGAGATAATAGATGCAATACACACTCAATCCGTGATAGCATTGATCCCTCCAGTTAGCGGCGGTTAGCGGTTCTTTTAGCCGACCAACTTGATTCATTGGCAAAACCCTTTAATAACACCAATCCGTATTGCATTTATGAGCCAATCTTTGCATAAGCGTTTGCTTGAACAATTGAATGCGATCGTTTTGATCGATTCGCATTCGCATATCGATCCGAATTCTCCGACGTCGACGTCGCTCGCAGATTTGTTGGGCTACCATTACTACACTGAACTAGCTCACTCGTCGGGCATGCCGAAGCAGTTCATTGAGGAACCGGGAATTTCGCCTCGTGAAAAAGTTGGACGTCTTTTTCGTCATCTAGGCAATATCAATAACACGGTTCAGTGGTCTTGGTTTTTGGAGTTGTCGCAGGAGCTATTCGGATTCCAAGGTGATGAGATCAACCAATCCAATTGGGAGTCGGTTTACGATCTTGCCGAAACGAAAATGCGCAATTCAAACTGGGAAGACCAAGTACTCACGGCCAGCAACGTAGAAAAAGTGTTTTTGACAAACGACTTCGATGATCCGTTGGAAGGCTTTGATACCAATCGATACGTTCCGTGTCTCCGGACGGATGACTTAGTATTCCATTTGGCACAACCGAAAGTTCGCGAGAGGCTTCAATCGGCCTCCGGTCAGACTGTGGGAAGTCTCGCTGACCTAAAACAATCGCTCGATGTTCTTTTTTTGCGATTTAAGACCCGTGGCGCAAAAGCATGTGCGATTTCATTACCACCCTGGTTTTGCCCGAAAGCCTACACGGACCAAAGCAATGCAGCACAAGTTGCATTGGATGATCTTGTCCAGTGTGGAGCCGACGCATCCGAACCCAACAAAAAAACGATGGCCGAATGGGTCTTTTGGAAGATAGCGGAGCTGGCCGAAGCGTACAAGTTGCCGTTTGATCTCATGATAGGTGTCAATAGGCGTGTCTATCCCAACGGAGTATTCCAGGGTCAGGATTTGTATGATTCGCGTGTCTCAATGATTCAGTATGCAGAACTTTTCAACGCGTTCCCGAACCTTCCGTTTCCGATTTCGGTCTTGGCGTCGGTAACCAATCAAGAGCTGATCGACTACGCCTGGATTTTCCCAAACGTCTTAACTCATGGTCATTGGTGGTACAGCAATACCCCGAACTACATCCGGCACGATCTTCGAGGACGCATCGAAGCGATACCGAGAAACAAGCAATTGGGTTATTACAGCGACGCCTATAAACTGGAGTTTATTTTGCCGAAGTTCCGTATGTACAAACGCATTTTCGCCAGCATTTTGGCTGAAAATTTTTGTCAGGGACGCGGCTGGTCCGAAGAAAAAGCAATCGAATTAGGCAAGCAAATCCTTCGTGGCAATGTCGAGCAAGTTTTCGGTTGTGATGATGTCGACTGTTCCAAATAACCCGACTCACACCCTTACTCAAACCTACTCTTTACTCCTTAAAGTAAAACCGTGAAAAAAGTTGGACTAGTCGGTTGGCGTGGGATGGTTGGTTCCGTGCTCATTCAGCGCATGACGGAAGAAAGGGATTTCGACCATTGCGAACCTGTGTTTTTCTCGACCTCCAATGCTGGCGGTGCAAGCCCAGTGATCAATGGCATTGATTCGGGCAAACTGCTTTGCGCATCCGACATTGCCGCACTGTCCAAGATGGAAATCATTATCACGTGTCAAGGTGGCGACTACACGAACGACGCATTCCCGAAACTTCGGTCAATGGGTTGGACTGGTTATTGGATCGACGCAGCATCATCGCTGCGCATGAACGACGATGCGATCATCATCCTGGATCCCGTTAACGATCGAGTTATCCGCGAGGGAATTGCGAAAGGCATCAAGACCTACGTTGGCGGCAACTGTACCGTCTCGCTGATGCTGATGGCCATGCATGGATTATTTCAAAACGATCTCGTTCAATGGATGACCAGCATGACCTATCAAGCGGCATCTGGCGCGGGTGCTCAAAACATGCGAGAACTACTATCGCAAATGGGTGTCGCTCACAGTAGCGTTTCGAGCCTACTCGCCGATCCCGCTGCGGCGATTCTCGAAATCGACCGCCAAGTCGCCGCCACGATCCGTTCCAGTGACTATCCGATCGAACACTTCGGAGCACCCTTGAACGGCAGTTTGATTCCATGGATTGACAAGGACATGGGGGATGGCCAGAGCCGTGAGGAGTGGAAAGGTCGAGCAGAGACGAACAAGATTTTAGGGCTGGCACCCGATACGATCCCCGTAGACGGTCTATGCGTCAGGATTGGGGCGATGCGATGTCATAGTCAAGCGTTGACGATTAAGCTGAGGCAAGATGTGCCCATGAACGAGATCGAAGACATGCTAGGTAAAGCGAATTCCTGGGCGAAAGTCATCGCCAACGAAAAGTCCGCGTCCCTGCAACAGTTAACGCCGGCAGCGGTGACTGGAGGACTCATTTGTCCAGTTGGCCGACTTCGCAAGCTCGCGCTGGACTCAACTCAACCGGGGCATTATTTAACCGCCTTTACCGTAGGTGATCAGTTGCTATGGGGAGCCGCCGAGCCTCTCCGCCGAATGTTGCGTATTTTATTGGACACATAGGTCAGCCTGTCCTCAGTCTGACTGTGACACACTGACTAACTTCTCAGAAGCTCGATGAGGTCCTTCGTGGACAATTTCGCGGCGGAATGTGTGCCGTCCAGTATACCAGCCACAAGGTCGCGTTTCGTTTCGTGTAGTTTAAGAATCTCTTCTTCGATGGTGTCTTTTGCAACGATTCGGTAAACCATCACCGGCTTGTCTTGACCGATGCGGTGAGCACGGTCCGTGGCTTGATCCTCCACAGCAGGATTCCACCATGGATCCATATGAATTACATAGTCAGCGGCGGTCAAATTTAATCCTGTCCCTCCCGCCTTGAGCGAAATCAAGAATGCGGTCGCATCGCCATTTTGAAACTTGTCGACTTCCTGTTGCCGCGAAGACGCGGGCGTAGAACCGTCGAGATACTGATAAGTGATTCCCTCGGCGTCCATCATTTCTCGGATTAGCGACAAGTGCTTTACGAATTGGCTGAAGACCAAAACGCGGTGCCCTTCCTCACGCAATTGCAATAACGTTTCCGAGAGTTGCGTCAATTTTGCAGAACCCTCGGTCCAGGTGTCGTGAACCATACGCGGATGACAAGCGATCTGGCGAAGTCGGGTTAGCAAGGCTAGGATTCGGAACCGTTGATCTTGGATATCGTTCAATTTGGCAATGGAATCAGCTTCGCCGATTGCAGACATCCGAACCTTTTCGTAAATCGCTCGCTCCGCAGGCGATAATTCAACGACCAAGTTCATCTCGGTCCGGGCCGGTAAGTCCTTGAGCACTTCGGCTTTGGTTCTTCGAAGAATGAAAGGGGTTAGTCGAGTGCGAAGTGCAGTCAGCCGATCGATGTCATTTTCCTTTTCGATCGGGGCAGCAAAGCGATTTCGAAATTGATCCCAGCCACCGAGAACACCGGGCGACACAACATGAAAAAGACTCCACAGTTCGCCCAAATGATTTTCGACGGGGGTGCCCGTTAGAGCGACAGTCCATTTGGAGGGAATGGTTGATATGGCGATTGAAGTTTTGCTGCGGCTATTCTTGATCGCTTGGGCTTCGTCTAAGACCAGGGTGGCCCAATCGACTTTGGCCAGTTTTTCCGAATCCCGCAGGGCCAAGCCATAACTGCAAACCACGACCTGGTTTGGGCCAATATTATCGAGGAAATCTGATCGATCGGTTTCTCGATAAAGCGACGACGCTAACTGAGGCGCAAACTTATCGATCTCTCGCATCCAATTGAATCCGACTGAGGTAGGAGCAATCACCAACGCCGGTCCTTCTTTGGCTCGATCCAGCATGACGGCAAGAGTTTGTATCGTTTTACCAAGGCCCATATCGTCTGCAAGAATACCACCGACGCCCCATTCGGCCAGTCGCCGAAGCCACTTGAATCCCTCGAGTTGGTAATCGCGGAGCGTCGCTGTAATTCCGGTCGGCAATACGGGTTCGAGTTTTTCCGATCGTTCTAAGCGTTGCAAACATTCATTCCAAGCGCGACTTGCATCGAATTGAAAATGCTCCTGCATTGTACGCAATGCATGTGCAGATGTCTTATCGAATCGAAGTGAACCTCGCTCTTGATTCACCGAGTCGTCGAGCTGGCGAAGACTTTTGCGAAGCTTCTCTGAAATGCGAGCCCAGCCAGCGTCTCCAACTCGTACAAAATCCCCCTGCA
>JAYVPE010000560.1:0-3771 GCA_043757575.1 Pirellula sp. | reverse complement strand
TTTTGACTGCTTGGCTTTTTCGTTCTAATTGCCACGTGAAGGCCTCCATGCCTACAGGGTCAAGCGTCACTGTTGATGATCCACTCGCGATTAACGATATGCGATCAATAGAAAAATGACGCAATCAAAACAAGCCGAGTATTGACGGAATGACGTTTTGGTCAACGCTTTTCCGGTCATTTTTTTCAGGCTAGACAGAGTGTCACAAGAAGCAATTAGTTGGTAAGACCGTCGCGTTTTGCAAGCCGTTTCGCTAGGGACGCTCCGCTATACAAACCGCCTTCCATATAACCGACAAACCGATAGCACACATGTTCGCCGCAGAAGTGCAGTCGGCCCAGCCCTTCGTAAAGCAGCTTTCCAATCGACGTAATCTGCCCAGGTGCTGGAAACGAATAGCCCGCTCCAGTCCATGGATCTAGCGGCCAATCCATGAACCTAGCTTTCAAGAAATTTTTGCGGAAATCAGGATATACCTTGCTGAACTCAGCAGCGTAAATGGTATCTCGTTCTTCCTTTGCAAAACGCATACAAAGCTCCGCTTGCGGACCTCCCGAAAACGCGCTGAGCCCCACCCTCGAATGTAGGCAATCCTGCGCATCGGTCGATTCCCAAGTTTGACTGATTGGTCCGTCCGTAAACGCGTTCTGAGAGCGTTCGTTGTCCTTCCAGAAACGGCTTTTTACCGCTGCTAGATACTTCACCGCCGTCCCCATCTGCTGCTTGGTCAAAACCTCCGGTAGACGCGGTTTGAACAGGATCCTATGCCAAACACTAGGGGGCACTGCGAGCACGATATCGTCGCACTCCAAAAATTTCCCGTCAGCACACTGGACCGTTACAACGTCGCCGTCAAACTCGATCGATTGGACACCTGTATCGAGTTGAATCCGATCTGGACCAATAGCTTCAGCGAGGCGCTTGGCGAGCATATCGTTTCCGGCTTCACAACGATATACCTCGGAATCGGTCCAGTACTTATCGCAACCTCCTCCGCGAATGGAAGTGAGCATTGCCAAGAAACTGGCTCTGTCGTTTGCGACCCCGTTATCCGAGGCAAGTTGAAGAGCGATCAACTGCCGAACGGATTCAGAAACGTCCAACGAACCGAGCCAATCGGAAATGGTTGTTTGATCCAACTCGATCGCTCTCGGGGAAAGCCAAGGTTGATCGGCATCCATCAATGCAGCTTGAACGTTCAATGTGTTGAGCGAGAATTCCATTTCCCCAAATACTTTGGCGGACTTTGCATCATCGAGAAGATGTCCATCAAGATAAATTGGCCTGCTTAGGTCATCTTCTTCAGACACATCGAGAAACTTGAGTCCGAACATTTCCGCGTAGGCAACCCAAGTTGGATGGTTCGAACCAAGAAACTCTGCTCCTCCCTCAACCGTCCTATCTTGAACCACATCCCTAAACGTAAGTACTCTCCCTCCCACGCGATTGCGAGCTTCGATGAGCGTTACTTCGTATCCTGCCGCCTTCAGCTCGTGAGCACAAGCTAAGCCCGCAAACCCCGCCCCGACGACAACGACACGACTCGCAATGTTTGGGCGAGAGTAACTATTTGTGGACAATAGTAAGCTTGCTCCCAAAACCGCTGTGTTCTTTAAAAAATCTCGCCGCCCAATGGACAACTCCGGCCGAAACTTTCTGGTGAGGCGCACATAGGCCGAAAGCATAATGAACATTCCAATGGACGGGTCCGGTCAAAAATCTCGGAACCCGAGATGTGTATTAACAGCCGAATCGAAATTATAACTCCTTTCGCAGCAGCTCGTTTTCCCCTCGCAACCTATGTTCCTTGTCCCAATGGCAATTTCAGGATAAACGAACTATAAATAGGCTTCTTATATTCCGACATCACCTAGGAGTTTCAACGGCCATGCCAAAAAAATCACGTCGGTCCTTTTTGAAAGAAACAGCTTTCGGGGGCGCTATTCTGGGGCTCTCCCCGCACACCCATCGCGCTCTTTTCGCGGCGGAAACGCCAAGCGAACGGGTCCGCGTCGGCATGATCGGCGTTGGCAATCAGGGAGGACCGAAGAACAACATGAAGTATTTCTTGAAAAACATCGTCGCTCTATGTGACTTGGACAAGACTTATCTAGCTGAGGCTGGCGATTTCCTGCACAAGGAAGCCGGTAATTCTGCGGTGATGACAGACGACTACCGTCGATTGCTCGACGCGAAGGATGTGGATGCTGTTGTCGTCACGGTGCCAGACCAGTGGCATGCCTTGATGACGATCGAAGCCTGCAAGGCTGGCAAAGACGTCTATTGCGAGAAGCCGCTTACACTCATGATCGGCGAGGGAATGCCTATGATCGATGCCGCCCGCAAGCATGGACGGGTCGTGCAAACAGGCACGATGCAACGGAGTGGTATCGAATTCAAGCTAGCAGTTGAGCTAATCCAAAAAGGCATCGTCGGCAAAGTGCGAACTGTCAACGTCACGTTGCCCAGTCCAAACTGGATCGCACGAGCGAAAAGCCCTGTGCCTGACAGCGCGCCTCCAGAAGGCTTCGACTATAACCGTTGGCTGGGACCAGCTCCCATGCGTCCCTACAACAAGAATCACCTTCACTATCTATTCCGCTTCTATTGGGATTACAGCGGTGGACAACAAACGAACTTCGGTGCGCATCATCTCGACATCGCCCAATGGGGACTTGGGATGGACAAGAGCGGCCCGACGAGCGTCGAGGGTTCGGCTGTTTATAATCCGGATGGTTGGTACGAAACACCCGACACTACCGATATCAAATACACGTATGCCAATGGCGTCGTGATGATATGCCGACAAAAACTGGATACAAAAAGCACCGACCAAGGTACGGAATTCGTTGGTGAAAAAGGGAGCCTATTCGTCTATCGAGGAGGCATTGTCACGAACCCTCCCGAACTGCTTAAGGACGTGGAAATGCCGAAGATTGCTAATTCCCAAGCCAATTTCAGTCACGTAAATAACTTCTTTGATTGCGTGAAATCTCGCCAAGCGCCTGCGGCGGACATCAGTATCGGCCATCGCTCAGCAACGGTATGCCATCTTGGCAACATTGCGGTGCGAACGAATAAGAAGATTAACTGGGACCCCAAAACTGAAACCATTGTCGGCGACGCCGAAACATCCAAATGGCTGATGAAGGAATATCGTAGCCCCTGGAGTCTGAACCATTCTTAATGTAACCTCGAGCGTAAAGTGTGAGCCGTGAAAAATTTTGCTAAAACTGACTCCCCCCTCCCCAATGTCGTGGTCATCGGTGCTGGATTTGCTGGGCTGCGCGTTGTTCAGGAACTTGCAGGCGTCCCGGTGAATGTCGCGATCATTGATCGGCACAACTACCATTTGTTCCAACCGTTGCTATACCAAGTCGCGACGGCCGCGCTATCCCCAGCGGATATCGCGTTTCCGATCCGACGAATTTTCCGATCGCAGCAAAACGTCTCATGCGTACTGGGAGATGTCACTCACATCGATTTGTCTCGAAAATGCCTCACCATCGACAACACGCAGGAGATCGATTTCGACTACCTCGTCGTCGCTACAGGTGCGACACACTCGTACTTCGGCAAGGAAGAGTGGCTTATAAATGCACCCGGGTTAAAAACCATCGAAGATGCGCTACAAATTCGCAAGCGAATCTTGCTTGCGTTTGAAGAGGCAGAGAATGAATCGGACGAGGACGCGCAACGCGCCAAACTGACCTTCATTATCGTCGGTGGCGGTCCAACAGGCGTCGAACTCGCCGGCGCGCTCCGGCAAAT
>JAYVPE010000559.1:0-14225 GCA_043757575.1 Pirellula sp. | reverse complement strand
TTTTGATTTCGAGAGCCGGTATGACCACATCCTCGCCACCGATGGAAAGTGAATCGCCTGCTGGTTTAGCCTTCTTTTTTCCGAATACCATATTGATCGCTCATGTAATTCACTTTGCAACGACTAACTCATTTTGCAAAGACTGGGTTGAATGAAGTAAAGAAGATGAATGCAATGGAAGGTCGCAATTGCATTAAATGATACCAGGTTGGCTGACGTTAATTCCCTTTAGTGCCATTTTTAGCGCTTCAGGATTAGGTGCAACCTCGAAGGCAGTCGGACGATCTATCAATCCATCGTCGATCAATTGCTTGAGGCTCATTGTGAAGTCCTGCATGCCGTCTTGGGCTCCGATTCTAATTGCATCGGACAGTTTTTGATCTTTGCTTTCTAGAATGAGTTTTCGAATCATCGGTGTGAACAGCATGATCTCGCAAGTTGGCACACGGCTAACGCCCTGCTTGATCGATGGTAGCAGTTTTTGCGCTACGATGCCTTTCATGTTAAAGGCCATCGCATTTCGAATGGCCGTATGCATGGCTTCTGGAAACAAGTCGAGGATACGACCGATTGTCGAGGGTGCCGTAGAAGCGTGAATGGTTCCGAAAACCAGGTGTCCAGTTTCGGCAGCATGGATGGCCGTCATAAACGTCTCTTGGTCTCGCATTTCGCCCACTAGAATAATGTCTGGATCTTCGCGGACGGCGTGCTTCATAGCGATATTAAAGTCCAACACGTCCGTGCCAACCTCGCGTTGATTGATGAGGCATTTGTCCTCCTTGTAAACAAACTCGATCGGATCCTCCAGAGTCAAAATATGTTTTCGGTAATTGCGATTGATCCAGTTGAGCATGGACGCAATGGTCGTACTTTTTCCCGAACCGGTAACACCCGCGAGGAGCACCATACCCTGGTCGTATTTGCACAGATCCTCAAGGATCGGCGGAAGAAAGAGCCCTTCGAAATTGGGAATGAAGTTATTGATACGGCGTGCGACTAGACCAGGCCGACCGAGTTGTTTGAGCATATTGACTCGGAATCGCCAATTTTCGCCTTCGACGTTAATCGTATAAGAAAAGTCAGCTCCGCCCTCCTCTTCGAAGATCCGTCTGTTTCGATCGTCGAGCATCGGAATCAGAAGGCGAACCATTTCCTCGACTTCGATGGCTGGTCGATTCAACGTTTTAAGATCTCCCTTGCACCGAACAATGGGTGGAGTCCCAACTTTGAGGTGCAAGTCGCTACCTTCTAGTTTGACACATGCTTTGAATAGCTTGTCCACCTCAAGCTCCCGTTTTTCTACGAGCAATGAGGCAGCCAATTCCTCCGAGGACGAAACGGGAGCCGATTTACTCGAAGCGGTTGTTGCTTTTGCGTGTCCCATAGATCAATTTTTGAACCGACTGAAGAAAGTTAAAGTTGGCGTCACCATACCAATGGTGACTCATTAAACGGGAATTGGAATCACATCCTGACGGGAATTCCATTTTCCGCCATCATGCGTTTGGTTTGCGAAATAGAAAACTCGCCAAAATGGAAAATACTGGCCGCGAGGACGGCGTCTGCTTTACCTACGAGGATCGCTTCTACTAAATGTTCTGGCTTTCCGGCCCCGCCGCTCGCAACGACAGGAATTTGTACCCGTTGGCTCACCGCGGAGGTAATAGGCAGATCGTATCCATCCTTCGTTCCGTCTCGATCCATGCTCGTAACGACAATTTCGCCAGCCCCCAGGGCTTCGACCTGCTCGGCCCAAGCCACTGCCTCAAGCCCAGTGGGAGTTCGACCGCCATTGATGTGCACTTCCCAGAACTCTTTACCGGCTCGCATAACGCGCTTTGGGTCGATATTGACAACAATGCATTGCGAACCGAATCGTTCTGCGGCTTGTTTGACGAATTCAGGGTTTTTGCAGGCCGTCGAATTGATGGACACTTTATCGCAACCGGCTTGAAGCAGCATGCGAATATCTTCCAGAGTTCTAATACCGCCACCGACAGTAAGTGGCATAAAGATTTGTTCTGCCGTACGTCTAACGACTTCTAACATTATTCCACGGTCTTCATGACTGGCCGTAATATCCAAAAATACCAACTCGTCGGCTCCCTCGGACTCGTAACGTTGGGCGATTTGGACGGGGTCGCCAGCGTCTCTCAAGTTTACGAAGTTTGTCCCTTTGACGACCCGTCCTTGGTGAACGTCGAGGCAAGGAATGACGCGTTTCGCCAACATTTTATTTCAAACTCCCGTTCTCGCAGCCGCTTGATGGTTTAATACTTGCTGAAACTCATCGAACAAGTAGCTACTGTCGTGGGGACCGGCGGACGCCTCCGGGTGATATTGAACACTAAAGGCTTCGACCTTTTTATGGCGAACACCCGCAATCGTATTGTCATTTAGATTGCGATGGGTTATCTCAAAACAGGCAGGCAAGTTTTCTTCTTCTACTGCAAATCCGTGGTTTTGCGATGTGATTTCGACTTGACCGGTCTTGCAATTGAGGACAGGTTGGTTGGCCCCGCGATGACCAAATTTGAGTTTGAACGTTTTGGCGCCGCCTGCGAGCGAAAGCAATTGATGCCCAAGGCAGATTCCGAAAACAGGTTTTTTCCCCAACAGGTTCTTGATCGTTTGAATTGCGTACGTGAGGGGTTCGGGATCGCCGGGACCATTGCTCAAAAAGATTCCGTCTGGCTTGCATGCCAAGACCTCCTCCGAAGTCGACGTGCCAGGTAGGATCGTGACACTATTGCCCCGTTGAGCAAGGTGCCGAGGAATGTTCCATTTCATTCCATAGTCAAGACAAACGACATGAGGCTGAGAGCTTGAGGCCATCGATTCGCAACCCGTGATTGCCATATTGTGAAGTGGTATCCCCCACTGACTAGCCCCTTTGGGCATCACTTCGCGGACCAAATCTCGACCTATTAAACCGGGGCTCGATTTCGCCTTGATGACGAGGGACGCGTGATTCGAGTCACGAGTCGAGAGGATCCCCTTAAGTGCACCTTGGTCACGGATCTTTCGAACGATCGCACGCGTGTCAATTCCCGAGACTGCTACGATTCCATGTTTTTTTAGATAATCTGGTAACGATCCGCTCGACCGAAAATTGCTGTGGAGTCGGCTACATTCTCGGACGATGAATCCCGCAACCCTGGGGAACCCCGACTCCAAATCGTCTTCGTTAACGCCCACGTTTCCGATCATCGGATAGGTCATCGTTACGATCTGGCCTCGGTAGCTCGGGTCGGTCAAAATCTCTTGATAGCCGGTGATGGAGGTGTTAAATACAACCTCTCCATCCATTTCCCCCTCCGCACCCATTGAGACGCCCTCAAAAACAGTACCATCTTCAAGTGCGAGAAATCCGGGATTTCCTTGACGAAACAAAGCAGCCTACCTCAGCCGTAAAAGTATGAAAGAAGGCCGATCAACGATCCGCGACAACTACCAGTTCGACCCAGGAAAATGATAACCCAACAACGGAATCATCACCAGCCTTGAAAGTCGCAGTGTCTAGTTTGCGAATCTTGGCTTCCTGCCAAACGAACTGGCAGGGGAGCGATACGAGACGTTTTTTGGGGTATGAATTGCTATTCCAGTAATTCGCGAACCAAATTGGAATTTGCCGGTTCACCTCTCTTCATTCTTTATTTTTTGGCGTATCTTAGGCCGGTTCGTTGATTTGGGACGAACCCATCTATGCTTGTTGGCGTAACAGCCGAAACGTTTTCTTGCGATTATTGTGTTTGAAATGCGAGAGAATGCGGCATTGAACAAAATTTCCACCCTTTCATTTCCGGTCCGAGCTTATCTGCCATGGCATTTGATTTCCCAGTTCCAATGTTCGCGGCGATTGATTTCTGGATGACCCGGTGGCTGACTCCCATCTGGTTTCTCGGCGGCGGGGTCATTCTGGGGCTTCTCGTTCTGTCCGTTTTTCTAGTGGTTTTCTACGGCCTGTCCAAGTTTACGCAGTTTGAGAAATTTCGCCGCGACGGTTCTGCTCACTTTCTCGCATTAGCGGTTTCGCTGATTTTAGGGGGGATTTACGCTGCTTATTCAAAATTTAGTGAAGAAGGACAATCTGCGTTTAGTTTCGGTGGAGTTTTTGCGACCGAAGAATGGGCGGTGATATCGATCGCTGTGACCATGATGATTGCTGTCGTAGTATGGTCGGTCTTGTTTTGTTCTTCGCCGCGATTTTTGGGTGAGCTACGATCCCTTTTCCTTGAGGGTATTGGACTTTACATGCTCTCTACGTTGGTAGGGATTTCTTTGATCGCCTTGGCATCTACTTTTTTGGTGGATAAGCCGATGGTCGCGATTCGGGGGATTCCACAACTTTTCGCGCTTAACGACAAAACTTTTTCTTTCCAAGTGGAAGGCTCGAAGGGAGACGAGCAGGAGGGCGTATTCCAAAAAATCGAACTACAATATGACCCATCACTACTGGGGAAAGTTGAGATTAATTCAAACAGGCGGTTGATTCTCACCGACGCTCCGAGCCTTGGTGAGTCACGATCCAAGCCCCAAACGATTGAGGCCAAGGTTCCTCTGAGTTGGACTTTGAAAAAGGGAGCTGGCGAGTGTCCGTTACCGTTGGCAGCCGGGGCGGAAATTTACGTTCAAAACCAAGAAATTGATCCGGCGACGTTGGAAATCCAAGTCGTTTCCACGCCAATCGTTCGCGAGTCGTCAACGTTTATTTTAGTTGCGATGTTCGTAACTCTATTTGGACTGCTGTTTATGTTGATGCAAGCGGTCTCGCCAAAAGTTGCCGCGATTGCATTGTCCGCAGCTAAAAGCGAACTGTCGCAGCCACTTCCGATCATCTTGATCATCATTGTTTCCCTGTCAATTCTGCTGTTTGTGTTCTTGCCCTTCCATACGTTAGGAGAAGATATCAAGTTGCTAAAGGACTGCGGTGTGACATTGATCCTCATCGCTGCCACCTTCCAGGCAGTATGGTCGGCCAGCACATCGGTAAATGAAGAAATCGAGGGGCGTACGGCACTGACGTTGCTCAGTAAACCGATTCATCGACGGTCTTTTATCATTGGCAAGATACTCGGCGTGGTCTGGATCGTAATGCTGATGTTCATGGTCTTGGGAACCGTTGAGTTGTTATCCGTGGCTTACAAGCCTATCTACGAAGCGCGTGAAAGCTCTCTGGATCAGCCGATTTGGCAGCAATGCCACCAAGAAATGATGCAAACCATTCCGGGGCTGGCTTTGGCTTTTTTCCAGGCGGTCGTTTTGGGAGCGTTTTCAGTGGCTTTGGGGACGAGATTCGGGTTGCTTGCAAACTTCACGATCTGCTTTTCGATTTACCTGCTAGGACATTTGACTCCAATGATCGTTGAGTCGGCGGCCGGTGGTTTGCCCCTAGTGGAATTCTTTTCCCAACTGATGTCAGCTGTCATCCCAAACCTTAGTCACTTTTCGATGGAGGCAGCCATTGATGCAGACGTAATTATTCCGTGGTCCGTAATCGCGAGCGTGCTCATTTACACTGCTATTTATGGTGTTGCCGCAACGCTCGTTGGACTATTGCTGTTCGAAGATCGGGATCTTGCCTAAAAAGTGACAAACCTTGTCTACTGTTTTCCAACACAGGAACGACATCGCGAGTGGATGCAGAATGCTGTTCCGCACGCTAATTTGATCGAAGCGTCGCAAGAAAATATTCATGAACGAATCTTCGATGCCGATATCTTCGTCGGCCATGCCAAAGTAACGGTGCCTTGGCAAGATGTGGTTGCCGAAGGCAGATTGCTCTTCATCCAATCCTCCGCGGCTGGTCTGGATCATTGTCTACACCCATCCGTTATCGATTCTGAAATAGTCGTTTGCAGCGCATCAGGTCTGTTTGCAAACCAGGTCGCTGAGCAGACGTTCGCTTTACTGCTTGGACTCCTACGCGGCATTCCGATTTTTTATCGACAGTGGCAAAACAAAGAGTTCGTCCGACGACCGACTGACGATCTTCATGGCAAGCGTGTTGGCATCGTAGGCCTTGGCGGAAATGGCCGCCGATTAGTCGATATCCTGCAACCCTATAAAGTAACCATTCGGGCCACGGATTATTTCCCAGAGCACAAGCCGCCAACTGTAGAGGAGCTTTGGCCGCACACAGAATTGGAGCGACTCGCAGCGTGGTCGGAGGTCTTGATTTTGACTTTGCCACTAAACGAAATGACGCGGGGTATTATCGATGCAAGGATTATTGCGAAGATGCCGAAGGGATCTTATCTGATCAATGTCGCGAGAGGCTCCTGTGTGAACGAGCCGGACTTGTGTGCTGCGTTGGCGAGTGGACACCTTGCTGGAGCTGGGCTGGATGTAACCGATATCGAACCGCTTCCTACGTCGAGCCCGCTATTTGGATTCCCCAATGTATTGATTACTCCACACGTGGGCGCTCAAGCCGCAAAGCGAACTGACGACACGACGAAGCTGATTTGCGAAAACCTGCGTCGCTATTTCGCTGGCGAAGGTCTTTATAATCTCGTTGACAAACGACTTGGATTCCCTCACCCGTCTGTTCTGTATCAGCCTTGAGGGACTCCCATACATGGAAGCATTGAAGCCCCGCTGACATTTCTCATTTGACTGCAACTCGAACACGTGGTAAGCTGTAGGGGCAATAGGCATTCGTTTAACAGGTGAATCGATGCCTTTACACTGGATATTCAGATGTCGGCCTTGGTAGTCGACTGAGTTCTTGGGCGTGTTTGACAAAACAAACCATCTGTGCCCAGGTCGTTCGCGACCGTGTCATGAGAGTTTCGCAAGGACGGTGCGATCTTTCTCGTTAACTACGTCCAAAGAGACAAGTCTGCACCCACGGTAATTGAGCGTCTAATGTTGATCGCTTCCGAAGCAGGCTATACCGGCCCATTTACTTTGGGCTTAATTGAGAGAATTGTTTTGAATAATTTTGAAGGTTTGGGGCTGATTCAGCCTCTGATGAGAGCACTGACTGCCGCAAATTACGAAGTCGCTACTCCTATTCAGTTGCAAGCGATCCCGCTGCTGCTCAGTGGGTATGACCTCATGGGTTGTGCACAAACGGGTACTGGAAAGACCGCAGCTTTTGCTTTGCCAACGTTGCAAAGATTGGCTAGCGCTGCGAATCAAAGCCAGGATGCAGGCAAAGAGGATGCTCGTCCTAGTGCCGGTCCTGATCGCCGAGGTCCACGTCCAATCCGATGTCTAGTTCTGGCACCGACCCGTGAATTGGCGGCACAGATCGAGAAGAGCTTTACAACCTACGGCAAGTATTTGAACCTGCGAGTAGCGGTTGTTCATGGTGGTGTGAGCCAAATGCCGCAAACCCGGGCGCTGCAACGGGGCGTAGATATCTTGGTCGCTACGCCTGGTCGCCTTCTTGATTTGATGAATCAACGCATCGCTGATATTTCCAACGTCGAGGTTTTGGTTATTGACGAAGCCGACCAAATGTTCGATATGGGGTTTTTGAGAGATCTCAAGCGCATTGTTTCCAAGGTGCCATTGGATCGCCAAACATTGATGTTCTCGGCAACGATGCCGGACGAGATTCGCCAGTTAGCCAAGCAATGGTTGTTTGAGCCTAAGTATGTGGAAGTCGCCAAAGTCTCCAGCGCTGCAACTGCTGTGGAACAGTCGGTCTTTCACGTGTCAGCTCAAAGCAAACCAAAGTTGTTGGTCAGTTATTTAAAGAGTTCTGCGGTTACCCGTTCGCTTGTTTTCACTCGTACCAAGCATGGTGCGGACCAATTGGTCAAAATCTTGTTGAGCAGTGGAATCGACGCCGTTGCGATCCACGGAAACAAGAGCCAAAATGCAAGGACAAGAAACCTGGACGCATTTAAATCAGAGCGTCCACCCATCCTGGTTGCGACCGATATTGCGGCTCGAGGAATCGATGTCCATGGCGTTTCGCATGTTATCAATTACCAAATGCCAGAGGTGCCAGAAATTTATGTACATCGCATTGGACGAACGGCACGAGCGGGTGCCACTGGAACTGCGGTTTCATTCTGTGCTCCTGACGAACGAGGCAGTTTGCAAGACATCGAGCGACTGCTGAACTCCACCATCGAGGTGAATGAGTCGCTAAGTGAGTTTACTCTCTCCGCGTCACAACAAAGCCAAATCGGTTCGAATGGCAGTGGGCGTTCATCGAATGGCGGTCGTTCCCAGTCCTCAAGTCGAGGCGGCAGCTCCCGAGGAACAAGTCGTCCACGCAGCACGTCTCGCGGTGGTCAGTCCGGTGGCCGAGGACCTAGACAGCGAAAAAGCTCATCGGGCAACATGGTTCTAAACTAAAGAGCACGTCGGTCTAGCTATACTAAGCCGGACAAATGAATATAGAATAATAAACCAGCGTCAGCCTGACTGCGGGCTGACCGCCGTCAGTGGTAATAACTACGTCCTACTAAACGGATCTCGGATAGCTCTGATAGGACTCGGCGGGGCTCATCTCCCAGGTCCTGGCCACCGTGGCTCTCTACAATTCTTTTTGGTATGGTTGGCACTATCGAGCATGAAAAAACCCGGCTTAACGACTCTGGTTATCCCCTGTCCGAATCACCCGGGATTCTTTTTTTCAGCTAGTAACGAATGATGGGGGCAGGCGATACATATGCCCCTGCAGTGTGGGTACAATTCTACGTCTGTGCTGCCTAATAAAAAGGCAACGAGGTAAATCACTAAGCGGGCAACAAAGCGCAAGCACGTAGAAACGCCCCCCGATGGACAAGGCTGTTATTTAAGAGTTATTGGCCGCGATCCATCGAAAAACCACGCACGCAAAACGAATCTTCTAAGAGTAAGTAAATGTTAACCCTAATCAAATGGATTCTGCAGCCGAAACGTCTACTTGGGCTTGCTTGCGGCCTGTTCGCTATTTTTTGGTTGTTCAATGGAAGCGACATCATATCGCGAACACCAGAACAGTCCAATTCGAAAGCGATCTCTGAATTCAAACGCATCAACCCGAAGGCAGCCGATTGGTTAGCACAGCAGAAAGATCGGTTTGGGCAGTTCAATACTTCCGTTGCAATTGAATCCATGCGGGGGCGAGTTCTCAATCCCGAAGCTCTAAAGCAAAGTGTTGAAATCCGGGCACGCCTTATATCGCTTTACCAGAACGATCGAGCAGACGACGAAAGCGTCCTGTGGTCACATGGGACCGCGATTGACGCCATGACTGAACTTCCCGATGAAACTGATGCGTACTTGACTAACCTAGAAGCTGCGAAAGCTGACCAAGACTATTGGAGTCTGGTGCGAAATGACCCTGTTGCATTATCAAGCAAGTTGCTCAAGTCGAACCTGGAACTGAGAAGACACTATCAGGACAATCGAGATTGGTACGTTGAGATGACTGAGGTATTGGTTGCAATGATCGGAATCACACCGGCTGTGGATACCGCCGAGGAAGATGCTGGATTCATTCAGCTTGACGACTTGCTTCAAGTAGCCGATGACGGCAAGCCCTATTTGATGCAGCTCGTTCCAAAACCGAGCGAGTCAGCAGTAGAAGCGTGCATTTACTACGAGACATTTCGCCAGTTTGGTCAGGTCATTTCCATGGCGGCTAAACAGGGCGTACCACCAAAAGAAGCAACCGAAGTCATCATACTCAATAGGGATGCGCTACTTGAGGATGATGAAGTTGAAGGTGCAAAAGTTAATGATCCGACGACAGTTGCTGCTCGACTGGTAACACTTCATCGGAGTCGCCCTAGCGTTTGGGCAGCCGCGCAACGGGATGGGTACGTATTATCCTTCGATGAACTTACGCCGGGTCTTTCGCAGTCCGTCCTCGAAAAGCACCCCGATCTTGGCGCTGCTTCCTTGATCGTGACTCAGTATCGGGACGTGGCAATTCAGGCTGCTGCAATCGTCGACAATTATGGAGAACTCGGTATTGCGGTTCTCGTCCAATACGATGGCTCAGAAAATTTTCGCAAACTACTTCGCAACGCTAACGTTGATCACCGAATCGCAATGGTAGCAGTGCTCAAGTCAGACGTTGGACTCGAGTCTGTGCTTGGCGACCCTACCTATATCGACAAGTGGATCGGCAAAGACGGCAAACCATTGGCTGTCGAGGAGTGGGTTAATGTGCCCTTAGTAGGCGGTGTCGCTAAGGTCGCTAAAAACTATGGTACCGGTGTTCCAAGTGATTGGAGTGAAATCGGCTGGGCGGCTTGGGATGTTGCCGATGTTGGATTGATGATCGCGAGTTTTGGTACATCTAAAGTATTAACCGAGGCCGCCAAGCAAGGAGCAAAACAAGCCGGTAAATCCGCTGCCCGGAAAATGGGAACAGCGGGCGTCGTACGCACTATCAAAGCACAGGCAAATACGTCGGCTATGGCAAGACTGGTAGCAGCCGCAAAATCATCAAAAGTCGCCACGCCGATTCGCTGGTCATCGCGTACCATCATCCTTGTAACACGAGCGACAAATACGATGGGTGGAAAACTTATCACCGCCAGCAACCGGGTAATTCAGACTGCCAGAGGTCTCCCACCCGGCGTTCGCAAGTGGGCCGCACGTGGAATGCTTGGTGCCAGCCTGTTCGTTCGTGGTCCCGAGCGAATCCGAGCACTCATTGCTTCCCTCAACAAGTACGCGACTGACTTAGTAAGCGACGCAATCAACGCGATTCCAAATGCTGTGGCCAAGGCTATAGATCAGGTAAAGCAAACTGTTGCGGAGGCTGCCCGCGGCAATGTTTCTTTGCTAGTGAACTTTGTTGTCATCGGGATCTCTGCGCTGTTGGCTTTTGCTTTGCTTTTTGATTTCGGGCCCCGATGGAGCTTCGCTGGTACAAGCGTTTCAGTTGCCTCAGGAAGGCGAAAGTAGTGAAATGGCCAACAGTATCAAGATTCCCATCGAATTCACCGCAATCGTCGACAACCGAGTCGACGTTCATCTTCATTCGAAGTTGCCACCAGTATCACAGGTGCAATCAGTCCGAATTCAAATGCTTGGTGAAAGCGGCGTAGGTAAGAGCTGTTTTTTAGCTGGATTAGCGCTATTAAATGAAAAGACCGGCGGACGCAGTTTTGTTCTGCCAGCGGATGATAAAACCAAAGCGGTTTTCGACAAGCTACGTGAAACACTTGTAAAAGGACGATGGCCAGCTAAGACATCGATTGTGGAAGAACTTTCGTTCGTCATTGTCCGAGGAGCGAGTCGCGTTGGTGTACAACTGAACGATTTTGCCGGCGAGAGCTTCACAGACTCTATGAAACGAGGAAACGCGACAGAGGCAGCAGATCAAATCAAATCACTCGTCAACGGAGCGGATGTGCTGATGGTGCTGCTAGATGGTGCTGCGATAGATCGAGGTGACGAGTTTGCAGGTGCACCGTTGATACAGGCAGTATTCGAGCGAATTCTTGCGGTGGGTCGGGGCAATCTAGACGCCGCCGTGGTTCTCACCAAGAGCGACCTATGTAAAAGCATCCCGATGACGACCAGCTGCGACTTAAAACAAGCTGTCGAAAGCCGTGCTTCGGACTTGGCTAGATTTCTTCAAGAACAAAGTATCCCAACTGAGTGGATACCGATTAGTGTTTGCGGCCCCAATGCAATTGATGATTCGGGATCACCCATTTACCAGACGCTATCGCCTCAAGGATACGAAACAATCTTTGAGCAATTATTCCGTCGCAGCAGACGTCCTCGAAACCGCTTGATAAAACAGATTAGTGCCGCCATCGTATTGATTTTTTTCATGGGTTTTGCATGGGCAATCCTTCGTAGTCGGCAGGTTGCAAGCCAGAGAAGTCAGATCGAAGATCCCACGATACCGATCGTCAAAGTCACTGGCCCTGTCGAAACGACGAATGAGCCGCTGGTTCGCGAGAGGTATGCGGAAGAATTTGCCAAGGCGAAGAAAGAAATTGAAGCAAGCGGAAATGTCGAATCGATCGCAATGGTACTAAAACGATTCGAGAGGATACCGCCCGCACACGATCAACTTGTTCGTGGCGGCCTGGAACAACTCAAGTCCCAGGCAAGTATTCGTAAAGAACAATTGCTTCACAAACTAGTCATCGATTGTCAGCAACTTCGTACCGGCGATTGCGTTCCGTTGATTAGTAAGTATCTAAGTGACTTCCCTGAGGGCCCGAATGCCGAAGAATTGCGAAAGATGCTTAAAGACACCAATCAGGCTCGGTACCTAACGGCTAGAGGGTTTGTTAAAGCAGTTCCTATAACCAGCACAGAAGCGCTCCGTCAAAAGATCGTCGCAATAAGAGAGTTTGCACGTGACTACGAACAGTTAATCGAGAACGACGAAAAAGCAGGCATGACAGCCGCTTGCGACATGGCAGCCGACCTTCTTACGCTTCGTCAGTATCACTGTAAATTGCTGCGAACAAGTGGGATGGATGGTCCTCGTGATCATGGCGTCAAAGTGTTCATTGATCAAGAACAGATTCTTTGGTGGAACGACTCAGGAGATGTAACCGAGAAGAATTGGAATCGAGATTTTACGATTGACTGGCGCGCGGGTAAGCCAGTCCAAGTGAAGCTTATGAATTGCGAAGGATGGGATACTGAAATGGCATACTTTGAAAATAACACCCCTATCGCTATTACCTTGCTGGCTACGACAAGCGGGCCGACAAGATACTCAACCGAAACGAATTTTCTGCAAGACTTCACCAGCACACGGCCACCGTTCAAGATCGCTTTTGTATGCCAAGAGCTGCCAATCGAAAAACTGCAGCTTATCTCGGATTATCTGTTGCCGGGGGACAAGTGGTGAGGCAAGCTGATTATGTATACGGAATCGTTCCCGAACGAGGTGAGTACGGCTTTGAAGTCCAGCCGGATAAAGGCGATCCCGCTTTGCTCGCTCGCGTTCAATCGCTGGCATCCAGTTTTCAGTGGAATGCAACGACCAGCGAGGAAGTCGTGGCGATTGCCGTCGACCGAAGTCATCCTCCGTTGATCGCACGTATCGCTACCGATCCCCGAGATCCCAATGGACGACTGAGCATTTGCATGCAAGTTTGGATCACCTCTGCATCCGAGCCTCTGGAGCAGATGGTTGCCAAGGTTTGGCCAGTCTCGGTTCGACTGCCCACCACGCAAGAGGAGTTTCTTTCCGTCGCCCTGCAGTCAACGTCCGGTCGCATAGTCGTCGGACCCAATAAATCGTTCAGTGCCGTCGGTTTTGATTCGAGCTGGGGAGTATCAAGTGTGATGCCCGATTCTTCCAACGTCGCCGGCAACCCAAAATTCACTGCTCGACCGAGTTCATCGACAACGAATCGAGTCTCACAATCGCCACGGAAATCATTCTCGCCGTTAAAATTATTCTCAACGCTTTTGGCTTTTGCATTGTTAACAACAGTAGTTTTTGCGGTGATGCAGCACTCGGAATTTGAGAAACTGCGAGCGAGTACTAGAAGCCTAGTCGAGGACAAGAACGACGCCCTACGTGAAGCTATTGAACTGAGAAGGCAGATCGGTGACGAGGTAAAAGCGAGACAACAGAGATCAATTGAAATCGAAGCGAAGACGCGAGAGTTGACAGAGTTGCGCAGCGAGTTGCAGCAGCAAAAGAACCTTGTCGGCCAGCATAAAAGCGTGATGGCGGCAAGTCCAGGAAAAGCCGACCAAGCAGACCTGTTGTCATTGCGAACATTCAAAGGTGTAGTAGAAACATATATCGAGTCTCAAGGGCGTTCGCTCCAGGAGCTAAAAGACGCCGTTCCACAATCGCTAACCAGACTTGAAGAACTAACTGACAAAGGCAAGGATGTCATTCAGGGAAAGAGCAACAATAAATGATGGGTGTTCAACATCTAGGCTCTGGCATCCAATCTGTGTTTTGCAAATTGGGCGAGTATCTTTCCGCGCGCAGTGGAAATGCGGATTTACCGGAAGTGTCACGTAGAAACGTCCTATTCGACTCTGAATTTGCCAAGACTAGCCAGTTTCTTGGCGGCCATGAATTCGAGAATATTGGGTCCAGAAGATTGAATGAGGCTCGAAGTTCATGAGACCACCCAATCCGCGACTATCGCTATCTGAGATCGCGATGATTGAGCTGATGAAGCTTGATAAGGAATCTTGTTGAGGGACTTTCAAGAAGGCATGTTGGCGAGAGAACGACTCCGTTGCCATCAAGATCGCTTTCCGGCATACTCGCAGAGAGTTCATGGGGTCCAGCGAAACGATTGAGGAGATTGATAACG
>JAYVPE010000558.1:0-3776 GCA_043757575.1 Pirellula sp. | reverse complement strand
GCATCCGGCTCTTCAGCTCGGCCGCAGCTTTCTTGGTAAACGTTGTAGCCAAGATGCGACTGGGATCGAGCCCCATTGCCACTGCCTCTGCAACGATCCGGCACAACTCGGTTGTCTTGCCTGAACCCGCTCCAGCCCGAATCACTTCCAATTTTGACATTATTCGACCCTCGAAATTCCGCAAAGTTGGCTATAGCTGCAATAGCGACATACGCCTTGATTTTCCCCGACCTTGAGTTTTACGTCGAGAACTAGTTCCGTTCCCTTCGGCCAATCGTTCATGTCTATCAGCGGACTTGCCGGGACCGGTGTCGTTCCGGTAAGCCAACTATCTGCGTGGGTCACAGCCTGTTCGAATTGGTTCCAAACCGATTGGATCGATGGGCCATCCACCGTTTCGGTCTTGCTCGATTTCGCGACCGGGCTTTGTTCTGGAGTGCATAAACTGCCATTAGCGATGATGAGGTATGCAACACCCGGAAAACTACCCTTCTTGGACCTGCCGAAGGCGTAGGTTGCTAGCTGGATCGCTCGTCCATCCTTCAGTAACTCTCGATACCGCTTGCCCGAGTATTTAAAGTCAATAATCGCCTCGGAACCGTTGGACTTGGTGGCGACACAATCCACCGACCCTATCAATTCTTTTTCAAACGCTTGGCCGCTTAATTCCACTTCGATATCAATCGTGGTATACCCTCCCTCAGTCAGAGTGGATATCAATGTTCGTGTGGCCCCAACCAACTGATTGCGCAGTTTTTGACGTTCAATTCGTTTATCAGGCTGAGCCAGCGGAGCGGCATCCCTTGAAAGTCTCTCGTCAAACAATCGGCCAACGGCATCGCAAGCGTCGTCAACCGTGGGAATACTCTTTCCGCCCGCAAATACTCCCTCGAGGATGCTATGACAAAAAGTCCCCTTTAAGTTGTGATCATCCGGAAGCTGGGCGATGGAACTGGGTGATAAACTCGCTTGATAATTGAAAACCCATTTCAATGGGCATCCAAGCCGATCTTGAAGTTCACTTGCAGAAACCGTCGTTCTGTCGCGTAGTAAACCCTCCGTGACTCTCCAAAGGTCCCTTTTCGGTTGAGGTTGAATAGCCAAAAAACTGGCGACGTTAAATCTGAATGGCAATAGATGGTCTGTATCGTTTGCTTCAATCAACGCTTCGATCGACGTTGGGCGATAGTCTGCCGCAAAACAGTTCTGGATAGCCAGCCAAATGGGGTGCAATCGCTGCTCCCAATCTTGTGGTAGATGAATTGCCAACATCGACTCCGTAACAAGAGACAAACCGCGAGATTCGGCGGATCGCAATGCCGACAACCCTCGACTGCCATCATCAATATCGATTCCATTACTCCGTAGTTGCTGCAATTGCTGTGTCGACCATTTGCAAAGCGGTGCATCTGAAATGGACAATCCAACCCATATCAACCGACGAAACGGCCTGCTGATCTCGGCAAGGGACGTGACCAACGTCGGTCCGCCAGCCGCTTCGATAAATGGTTGAGTTCTGACGCCGAATGAAGTCGCTTCCTCAAGTAATCGTTTCAGTTGCGGCTCTGTGATCGTCCGGCCTTGACTCTCTGTCAGGTCACCCAAAAACGATGCTTGATTCGCGGCAGCCCGGAAGGCTTCGTACAGGTCAACCGTTTCCTCATTTTCTCGGTCCAGCAATTGAGCCCTGCCAGTCGCCCAATTCGCGACTCGTCCGCATACTTCACGAATCAGGCTTGCCGAGACTTCTGCACCGCGCTGAGTTCGTTCGATGTACAGCCATTCGTTGAGCGTCTTTCGAATCTTCCCTTCCTTGTCCCATTCGGCAGAACAAACCTCTTCGACCGCCGCGTCCCAACTCCGACTACCGAGGCCAGGTTGATCCACCAACGCCCCAGCAAGCTTTCTTGCGACGGACGGTAGGATTGGTTTGACGGGCAAACTTAAAAAGTCGAGCAATGCTTGCGGGTCGACTGGTTCCCAACAGAGGTTCATCACCAAGGGCAGAACTTGCAACAAGGGTTGTGCTGGCGACACTATCGACGCCCCCATAGTCGGTAATCCGACTCGATGGAGGCAAGCGTCTAGGCGAAGGGCTAGTTGTTCGTTCGCACAATAGATTACGGTATCTGCCAAAACATCGCTTGAAATCGCAAGCGTGTTTCCAACGTACTCGCAGGCCGCCGCTTCACTCCTCGTAACCACATGTCTCAATGTTTCATCGGCGGCAATCGTTGCCCTAGAAATCCCGCGTACGGCATCTTGAGCGGATCGCAGTGATGTCCCCAAACGACCAGATGCTTCAAGAACTGCCGCAGACCTGCAATTCAGCCTTTCAAGAACTTTTTGCCACATGGCAGGCCACAACTCCGCCCTATCAAGCAAATTACATTCATGCTCGGGCAGTGTTTGACCCTCGTCCAATGCCGACAAAACTCTTTGTAATCGATTCGCAACAGACGGGAATTCAATCTTAGCTCCGCTCGTCGCACGAGCAAGATCACGCACAAGTCGAGGCATCGAATCGTTTTCGCCACCGTCCCATCCCGAAATACCTAGTTCATCGAGTCGGTCTAAAAGTTCACCAGCCGTTGCCCATCGATCAATGCCGAAGCTTGTAGCAAAGAGCGCATCGTTTGCTTTGTCGAGTAAGTTTGCAAACTCGGTGATCCGATTCGCACGATGCACCGCTTGCGTTCGTAATCCAAGCTGCGTTTCAAGCCAAGAAAGGAGGGTGTTTGGGCCATCCGTGATCGCATTGAAGCTTTGACTTCGGACAATAGTTCGGTAATCGGTACGCCCGATGGTTAGGCTAGTAAACCGATTGAACGTCGTCGTGGACTCGGACATGTATGGCCGCGTTCTGAAGTAATCGAATTGCGTTTAGGTGACCGGTTAAGATGAAAGCTACCTGCAGTAGTAGCTGAAGTCGCCAAGACTTCGACACAACCGACAAGCGGGCACTTGATTTAGTGTTTTCCCGGAAATCGCTGTTGAAATCATAACCCGAAGCGTCAGCGAGCGACTGCGTTTGCTTCCTTGTTGACGCATTGGGTTACTAAATCAACAGCCCGCAATGATGGGTGATCCAGATTTCTCCAAAAACTTTTTGCGACACAAATTCCGTTTGAATCCTAAAAAACTTCGTTTTTGTGTGATTTACCGTAGTCAACCACTCGTCTACAATCCTTCAAACGATCTGGAAGCCAAACCAATCCTTCTGTCGATTTCTGATCCGGATCCGGATCCGGATACGGATGCAAACAATTCAACACTACAGTGCAAGCATTACTGCGGGAGCATTAAAAGTTCCCGAAAGCAGGATCGTCGCGGACCTACTCGTTCGGGGGCTGACTCCCATCGAGTGGCAATCTGCAATCTATCGGGACAATGTCCTGCAGTCTCGTAGTGAGAAGACCGCCAAGCGATTCTCGGTCCTGATCCGCGGTCGGCTTAACTCGGTCGACGCCACCCTTTGGAAACTCATCCGAGATGGATCTGCCGTCGAAGCCGCACACGCGTGCCTCGCTGCGACCGTGAAGACCAGTCGGTTACTCGGAGACTTTCTCGATCTCGTAGTCCGCGAGCAGTATCGGACGTTCAAGGAGAAGTTATCACTCACACTGTTCAGGGATTTTCTCGAAGAATGCCATAGCCGTGATCCCGACATGCACACGTGGAGCGAATCGACTACGACCCGACTTAGGTCCAGCATTTTTACAATCCTCGCCGAAGCTGGCTACATCGACAGTACCAAGAATCGCAAGCTGCAATCG
>JAYVPE010000557.1:0-3786 GCA_043757575.1 Pirellula sp. | reverse complement strand
GTGCGACGGTCTCGCTAATTTGGTCGTTGCTGCCGCAACGCTTTACGGTTGCGTGGATGGGCGATGCCAAGATTGCAGCCCCCGTTCGATCGGCCGCTGCGATGAGTGCGTCAAAGGACTGCCTGGTTAAACAGGGCCGAGCGGCATCATGAACGCCGATCAGTTTGATTTCCGGCCTTACTCTCTCAAGCGCATTTCGGATGCTGTGAAACCGTTCATTGCCTCCCAATACGATTTCCACACCCAGCATAGAAAGATTGCCCGAGTACTTCTCGATGACCAATTCCTTGTCCTCCGGCGAGATAGCCATAATGATTTGAGCAACCCGAGGATGCTCGGCGAAAAGCTGCGCGCTGTGTTGCCATACAGGCTTTCCCGACGCGAGCGTGAAGACCTTTTTAAAATAGGGGTCTTGGAATCGAGAGCTTTTACCAGCCGCAGCAAGGATGATTGCAATATCTTTCATACCAACTCTTGGGAATTTTTTAATGCGAGTGAAGCGGATTCGTGATCGAAGGTATCGGCGATGATTTTGCCGTCACTCAAAACGATATTGCGGCGTGTGTTGCGAGCGACCGAAACATCGTGTGTTACCAAAATGACCGTAAGGCTACGTTCTTCATTGAGCTTGCGAAACAATTCGATCACTTCGCGGCTCGTCTTTGAGTCGAGGTTTCCTGTCGGTTCATCACCCATTAATATCGATGGATCCGTTGCTAGAGCGCGAGCAATTGCCACCCGCTGCTGTTGACCTCCAGAGAGCTGGCCCGGATGATGATCCAGTCGATCAGACAAGCCGACAAGTGCAAGCATTTCTTTCGCGCGGTCTCGCCTTTGCTTGGCAGATATCGCGGCACCATACATCATAGGAAGTTCTACGTTCTCCAGAGCAGATGTACGAGCCAACAAATTGAAGTTTTGAAAAACGAAGCCAATATGTTTATTGCGAATTCTAGCGCGCTGATCCCGCGTCATGTTTACGACCTCTTGGCCGCTGAGCAAGTAACTGCCCATCGTCGGTCGGTCCAAACATCCGAGGATATTCATCAGCGTTGATTTTCCCGATCCACTGGGACCGATGAGGGCGGAATACTCACCTCGTTCCATATTGAGATCGATCCCGTCCAATGCACGCACTTCAACTACGTCAAGTTGATATATTTTCGAGACGCTTTTTATCTGGATGAGGGGTCCGGCGGAAGTGCTAACGGAGGTGTTCATGACGAACGGCTAAATTGCCTCAGGCCCTCGCTCGCCCGTTCGAATTCGAATGCAGTCGTCCATTGGTAGAACAAAGATCTTGCCGTCGCCGATTTGCCCTTTTTCGCCGGTCTTAGCACCTTTAAGAATAGCATTGATCGTCGGTTCAACAAATTCGTCATTGACTGCGATTTGAAGCTGAACCTTTCGAAGTAGATTGACAGTCACGTCATGGCCACGAAAGGCCGTCTTTTGCCCTTTTTGCCGTCCAAATCCGAGGCAGTCCAAAACGGTTAAACGAAACACTTCAACTTCGGTTAAGGCCTCTTGGACTTCCTCCAATCGGCTTGGTTGCACGATTGCAATAATCAATTTCACGGTGATTCCTGACGTATTTGGGCGACTCGATTTCTACGAATTTAGATTCAGATTGTTATCTCAAAAGGGAAGCGATTCAAGGCGGCATTGATACGTTAACTCGCATCCGCATTAGAATCGTGCAGAAAGACCGGCTGACCAACCACGAAAAAGTTGATCATCTTCGGTTCGCATTGAAAACTGCGATAGTTGGGCATTGTTTGAAAGACGCTGGTCGGCAACCGTTGCCAGTCCAGGAAAGTACCACCCCTCATACCCTCCCGTTGCAACAATGTTTTGCGAAACTCGATAGTTGATAATTCCACGCAATTGAAACATCGAATTCACTCGTAAACCATTATCGCTCGTGTCTAATAGCGTTGTGGAAGCATTCACTGCATTTAATGATGCAGATGCGAAATTTCCGTAAAGCCCGATCGCACTTTCAAAACCGGCTGTTAGTCGTTGGCTAATGGGTCGGAACAGACTCATACCCATTTGCCCGCCTACGAGAAAGTTATTGGTTTCCAGTCGAAAGGTACTGCTAGACACACCCTTGGTTGACTCCAATTGATAGCGCTCGTCATAATCAATCAGTCGAAGCCCGCAAAAAATCTTGGATATATCATCGCCGGACCAACAGCGATTCAGTTCATAGGATGATAATCGGACTCGATGCGACTGCTGATGGCGGTCCGCTCCGTCAAATGAGGTCGCAATGCTCGGGGGAAGATTGGAATCGACCAAACCCATCGCCGTCGACTGCCTGTCCCAATAGAACGGGCCAGTGAACTTGAACTCAATACGATCGATGTTTCCTAGAAGCCTGGAAAAAGTATATCGCCCAGAAATGTCTTGATCGAACCGTGGTAGCCCTTCACCTTGCGAATACGGCCCGACGGAGTCATTGCTACGTCTAAAGCCGATCGCTTCATATCCGACGAGGAAATTTGGTAGCGTTGGATCAAGCCCTAATCGGTCTCGCCAGCAGATTGTCTTTGCGTCCGATTGTATTTGGGGAGTTGGTGGCGGTGTCAAAACAAGCGTTTGCGACGGAATCGCAACTCCACTCCCAATCGGCAAAGCTGACTTGGGAGTCGCAAATTGTGCCGTAGTCACGGCTTCCGATTGCTGGCCTGCGGACTCTGTCGAATAAGCTGCCTGCGTTGCCTCTCGATCCAAATCATTTCTCACAGACTGCGTTGTCGCAGTTGGAAAAGACGGTACCGCTGGCTCTGTCGGCAAGCTTCCTGGAGGAAGCCCCCGTAGAAAAGTTTCCGAACTAACACCCGAGAGAACACTCATTTGTTGAACTTGTGCAAAGCATTGTCCACCCGAACAAACCATTGATAGAAGTACTTTTGCTAACGCTAAGATCGTTAGACGTACATGAAGCCGATGTGGTTTGCTGAGTGGGACCATCGAATACTTCAGGTGCAACCGTATGTTCAATTACTTGGATACCGTCAGTCTATCTTTTACCGGGACAAGATAAAGTTTACGGACAAGCTCTAGAATACGTCGAGCGGACTCCTCGCTGTCTGTCGTTCCTCGCACCTCGCATGTGCCGTCCTCATTGTTTAAAATTTTAACATCGGCTCTTGGGAATCCTTGCGCAATCACCTGTTTAATATCATTGACTTCGCTACGCGTGGCTTGTGTTTTACCCCATGGCAGCGAGACATTGACTCGAACAACTTGCGGCCTACTTTCAGGTTCGGTGGTCCAAACTTGAACCAGAGTCGTCCCGGATTGGTTCCCAACCAAAGATAGAGTTCGCTCACTGTGCAAGACTTTGCAAATGTTTTCATCTTGCACTGCGATAGCAATGAGATTACCCGCTAAATTCATCGTTGTTGCGCCTAGACACTCAAGTTCGACCGTCGCTAGCGGCGATTGATTTGGCAGACTAGAGTCAAAGCTTCGGCGCATACTATCGGTGGAATCAGTTGTCGACGATGTACTTGTGTGTTTGGCGAATAATTGCGGCTCATTCCTCGCGCCTAAAGTGTGCAGTGCTTGGGAGTTTGGAACCGCCTGGGATATTGCAGGTTCTAGTTTCTTGGCTGTCTTCGAAATGAGGCTTACAAATCCACTGGCAATGGAGTGCGGTCCAGGGGATGAATCGATCTGCACTGGCGGAACAATTTCATCCATCTGGTCCGATGTTGATTGCAATTCCAGAGTGGTCGATTGTGCTAGGATGACTGTGTGTGCGATCTGCGTCGG
>JAYVPE010000556.1:0-14292 GCA_043757575.1 Pirellula sp. | reverse complement strand
CGCAACCGGATGTACTGGATGGTTTCAGGGGACTCGGTTCATCCCGGCTTCCTGAAAATGTTCGAACAGCTTGGGTCGGATGGGCCATGTTTCTCGCTAAACAAGCGAACGAAACAGACCGCCAGCTTGTTCATTCTGAATCGATGCGGACTCTTTCGATGCTTGAGCCCAAGGATAAAGAGTCGCTAGCCTATTGTCTGGAACAAATCAATGAAAAAAGCCACCCGACTTCGGACATTCATGCACTTTGCTGTTCGGCCAATTGCCAACATCCTCGAACGCGTGAAATGTCTTACCAAACGGCGTCTGCTCTCGCTGGAGTTGTTCGCAAGGTCAAGGTTCGAGGCCTCTATACTGACAACCAATGGCCAATCCGACTTCAACAATTAGTGACAGCGCTTGGAAGACGTGATTCGAGTCTAGCGGCAGCATTCGTGGATTTACCGGTCCCGTGCTGCCCTGAAGATTTAGTCCTACTAAAATCGTTCCCACTTGATATTCAAGCAGCGGCCAGGCAAAAAATGCGTGAGCACCTTTTGGCCACCGAGCCCAAGGAATGGTCGATCCCGATTTTGCGGTTTGCGTGTCAGAATGGCATTGATGGCGATTTGGCGAAGGCAATCCGTGCAAGCTCCGTCGTTGAAAGCCTACGCCCTACAGCGACAGATTTGCTTTCCACTATTCCAAACGAATCGGATTACGATCTTTTTTTGACAGCATTAGAGAGCAACGATCACAATCAATGGCCTGCCGGTTGGAAGGGTTTACATGCACTAAAGCTAGGTGAAGCGCAACGCGAATGGGTTACGTTGGCTCCTGTCGTCTCAACTGTAATCAATACATCGAGCACGTTGCCCCGTGCAGCAGTACTCGCGCGGGCAAGAGCCGTGGCTGGAATATTAAAGTTCAATAATCCTCCAGTGGGCGAACAGTGGAAAGACTGGGAACCTTTCTTTCAGGGAACACTTGATGCTGAATCGTTTGCAAAGCTATCGCGACCGCAAACCAGTTTCGATTGGCGCACGCTGCAGAGGGCGGCAAACGGTATCGCCGGAGACCCGAAACGAGGGCAAGCTCACTATCAAGAAAAGTGCGCACTGTGCCATGGCGGCCAAAGTTCGCTGGGACCGAGTCTAGTCGGAGTCACGAGACGGTTTTCGCGAGACGATCTTTCCAAAGCGATTTTCGAGCCAAGTCGCGATATTTCGGACCGCTACAGGTCGATTCGGGTCTTGACGGTCGACGGCGAAATTTTTACTGGCATGATTGTTTACAATGCGGCAGACGGGACAACACTGCAAACGGCGACCGGGGACATTGTTCGCATTAACCAGGAGAGCATTGAGGACAAAGCTTATTCGACAGAATCGCTGATGCCATCAGGTCTTCTCAACGACAAGTCACCCTCCGAAGTCGCTGATCTATACGCATATTTGGCGACACAGTAGTGGCGAGGCCGCGTGGCTCAGCGGCTCCGCCCGCTGGCATCTTCGTTCCCTGCGAACGGAGTCGCAGGGCCACAATCTTCGCCGATGCTAAATTGCTCGCCTTAAATTGCTCGCCTTAAATTTCTATGGCACCCGTTAACCAAAAATTCTAGACTAGGGGCATGCTTAACCCAACCAAGAGCCTGGAATTCGAACGAATCACTGAAGTCCAAACGGCCGTGATTAAATCCGGCACACATTGGATTAGGAATTTCTTTCCGAACCTGCGCGACGCAGGCGTTCGTTGGAGTGAAGATGATGCTAGCTCTTTGGCTGCATCGGTCGCCTACTATCTCGCTCTTTCATTGTTCCCGATGATGCTGTTGCTCACGTCTGGCTTCGGTATCTTCTTGCAGTTTTCAAAAACAGGAAAGAAGGCGGAGGAGCAGATTTTGAGCATGGTAGAGACACATGCTTCGCCGATCATCAAGAAGCAATTCGAACAAGTTTTAACTCAGCTTCAAAGCCACTCCATCGTCAGTGGTCCATTTGGCTTCTTAGCGGCGACATTGGCTGCTATTGGCATCTTTGCGCAAATCGATCGTGGTTTCGACCGTATCTTTCGGATCCCAGTCGAGAAAGATGCAGATGTTCGGCGTACTATCTATCGCGTGATGAAGAGTCGTTTTCTAGCGTTTTTAATGTTAGCTGGACTTGGCGGCACCATCCTGGTGATGTTCGCGGCGGGAATGGTGCTAGCCCAATTTCGATCGCTAACTACTTCAACTGTACCAAGTATAAATTACTTGTTTGGTGTGTTCGAACTCGGTTCCACCGTGGTTGCAAACGGACTGTTATTTTCATTGGTATATCGATGGTTACCGAAACGCTATGTGTGCTGGCAGGATGCGATTCGAGGCGGGTTGCTTGCGGCCTGCATTTGGGAACTTGGACGGGGGATTCTAGGTGTCTTTTTAATTGGCATGCGATACTCGTCAGCCTATGGCGCGGTTGGTTCGTTTATTGCAATCCTGCTATGGTGCTACTACGGCATCTCCATTTTGTTTTTTGGAGCAGAGTACGTTCAAGTCCTGCAACTGCGCCGTCGAGGTAGCCCAACCACGGCTGAGGAAGAAATTGGTAGTGCAGTTACAAATGCCAAACAGGAGCGAAAACTTCTGCTAGTACCATCCAATGGATCCAACGGCGAGTTCGGCGATGAATCAGAAGAACATTCTTACGGGCGAACGCGATTTTCTCTCTCGCCCGACGTGATCAAACATCGTCCGAGAAAATCCGCAGAACCATCGCGGTAGTGTCCCTTCACTAGCTTGCAAGTCATGCTAATTCATTTCGCTGGCTTGCAACACGCATTCCTGAACGATCAAATCATGTTCCAAGGAATAAGCATAGTTGTTCTCACCGCGAATGGCGGCTGCCAACCTGATCAAATCGGCATCGTATCGCCCCGAGATTTTGGGTAGTTCGACAATCTGAGTTCCTTTGTGAAATTTGCCTCGCGGTTGATCCAGCGTGAGTGTTAGTTGCGGTGGCTCAAGTGGCTCAATCGCGATCGTGCCTAGAGTACCGCAAACGACAAATTGGCGTCGACGATTGCCATCTACCTCCACCAGGCTACTGCGCACGGTTGCGGTGGCCCTCGGATATTGAAAAACGGCCAAGCAGTTATCGTTCAACTGATCAAGTTCCGGATGGGTGTTTCGATTGAAAGATACTACCGACTGTGGTTTACCAAGCAGCTTCACCACTGCATCAATTAAATGGCATCCGAGTTCGAACATGGCTCCGCCTCGATAACGTGCCAGTTCCGCTCGGTCGGTCGACGGGATTTTTTTGCTCATCACGCCATGAATTTCAAATATCTCTCCCAACCATCCTTGATCCACCGCCTCGAATAAAAATTGAAACGCCGGGTTACTACGAAACATATAGCCAAGCTGGATGAATCGTCGTTTGTCCGTTGCAATTTTGGTAACACGTCGGAAATGGCCCAGTGATGCTCCAGCAGGTTTGTCTAGATGAACATGCATGCCGTCCGACAAACACTTCTCCGCCATGTCGAGCAACTGATCGATATCGGTCTCGATAAAAACAAGTTGCAAGCCAGGCTGATTCAACAGTTGCTCGACTGTCATCCAAGGACAATCTGCGAAAGCGCCCGTTCCCTGGATCCTGTTTTTTTGGGCTTTGTCTTCTTCGACCACGCCGACCAATTCAAAGTGCTCGCGGAGTTTTTTCACCGCCTCCAATTTCCCAGCGGCGTGACCGTGCTTCGTACCGATCTGCCCAACGCGGATACGTGCTTGTGTCTGCCCAAAGGCTGGTCCGAAGAGCTGGGGAACCAGGAGAGAACTGGCCACGAGGTGAGACAATGCGGCCAGTGAGCTCTTGGTGAATTCGCGACGTGAGAATGGTTTCATTGCAAATAGACTCAATGGGGGAATCACGACGACGGTAAGCAACCCACAAGTATAGCGTCTTCTGCGACTGCAGTGGTTTCGCCGATGCCTATGCAACTTTGGGCTGGTACTTGGGTACGTTGAGACCAAAGAGACCAAAAATTTCTTTCTGACTGAGCCCAAGGTTTTGAGGAGTTCCGGTTTCAGCAAACAGGTTGTTAAAAAGTTCTCGCTTTTGCTCAAGCACGTCGTGAATGCGTTGTTCTATCGTCTCGAGAGACATCATGCGAGTCACGGTTACTGGCTGTTTGACTCCTAGTCGATGAGCACGATTGATAGCTTGGTCCTCGACCGCTGGGTTCCACCATCGATCGAACAGGAACACATAGTGGCAAAACTGCAAGTTCAATCCCACGGCTCCGGCCCCATAGCTCATGAGAATCACTTTGTTCATCGGATTATTCTTGAACTGATCAATAACACCATCTCGCTTGTTCGAAGCGACCCCACCGTGGTAGTAGAGCGGATTGTACTTAGCCAATCGTTCTCCGAGAACCTCGAGCGTACCCACCCATTGGCTAAAGACAATTGCTTTCTGACCGCTTGCGGCGATCTCTTCCAAGTCAGCTTCGAGCCGTTCCAGTTTTGCACTTGCGCCCGTCGCAGGGTCGAAATTGCAGATCTGTTTGAGACGCAGGACGAGCTCAAATACATGATGGATCGTGACCGACTCACCCATTTCCGACAACTGGACGATACCATCCTCTTCGGCTAATTTATAACTGGCCCGTTGCTCACCCGTCAGCTCCAGTTCTGCTGGCCGAAAGAGTTTCGGAGGCATATCTGTCAAGACTTTTTCTTTGGTTCGACGCAGGATGTAATCGCGCGTCGCTTTGCCAAGGGACTTAAGATGCATATCGTCTCGTAAATAGCCTGGAGCTAGGAACTCAAAGATACTTACCAAATCCTCAACTGAGTTTTCGATCGGAGTGCCGGTCAAGGCCCAAGACCGTGTCCGCGGAATCGATCGCACGATTTCACTGGTTGTGCTGTTTCGATTTTTGATACGTTGGGCTTCGTCTAGGACTACCAAATCGAAGTGGAGCGAGTTGCTTTCAAACACATCGCGATCTCGCATCATCAATTCGTAGTTCGCGATTTTAACGGGCGCTTGTGGATTGGACCAAATCCAGTTACGTTTCGCTGAGTCCCCCTCAATAACTGCGAGTGGTATCTCGGGTGCCCACTGCCGAAATTCTCGAACCCAATTGGTTACAAGAGGTTTAGGGCATATCAGCAGGACATTGCGCAATTCGCTCGATAACAATAGCATGCGAATCGCGGTGATCGCCTGCATCGTTTTTCCCAGTCCCATTTCGTCTGCCAAGATTGCCGCGTCGCGAGGGAACAGGAACGCTATGCCCTCCATCTGGTACGGAAACGGCTGAAAAGGAAAAGTAAGCTTGGCCGATTGAATGATGGTTTCCAACGGCGGTTGCAGAACGTAGTAAAGTCGATCCTCAAGTCGAACCAAATCTCCAGGTGGGCGAATTCGTGTGACGGTTTTGCGTGGCTGGAAATCGTCTGATTCCTGATCGTCGTCGGTCGCTTCCTGCGACTCCTGGTCGCCAAACTCTCGATCCACGTTCAAAATCTTGGGTATGGATTTGCTAATTTTTGGTTCTGGAGCGGTCCATTGCGGGGAATCTGGGAATGAGAATCCAATGGTGCGTGGAAGCGTTTGCGACAATTGGATTGGCAATACTCTCAACGACTCATAAGCAAGTGTTTCGTGGGAGCAACTGTTCGAAAAATCGACCAAGAGGTCACTTGATAAAGGCTCTGGCGAAGCGAAAAAAGGAACGGCCAGCTCACGTGAAAACCAATTGGATTCGACCGTTATCCCTGACACAGAGTCGTCTGGGGTTATCATTGTTACGCGGCCTTCGTTGCCGGGTGAGCTTCCATCAGCGCTTCTTCGATTCTGCCAAAAGGTTCGAGCAGATCGAGCGGGGGCTTGTCCGAATCGAAGAGTCCTTGAATCACGTCCGAGTCGTCTGCAAACTCGGGGAGGATAGCAAAATGTTTTCCAAATGCCTTAAACCGATGGTAGTTTTCTCGCTGGCATCCAGGACGGGACAAGGATCCGTTGTCTTCCAATGGGAAGTCGATCACCGCGATCGGTATCGACTGCATGTGTCGCAAAGTGAGGACGGCGAGCGTATCCGAAAACAGAACTTGCGGCGTGCCTTTGGCCTTAGCAACCAACGCACGAGCGATCTGTTCTCCGCAAACAAACTCGCCGAGAGTGCTGCCATAAAGGATTTGCTGTGCTCGCGTTGGTTGAACGGGGAGCGTACAGTGAAATTCTAACGGTCGTGCTAGGTTGTTAACTATTAAGTAGCCACCAAAATACCCGTGGGCAGGATGATGACGAACCGTTACAAAACCAAGGGAGATCGTTTTGTTGTGTATATTTGCTTCCATGCCAGCTTTCATCCGAGATCCGACCAGGATGTGCCATTCGAGAAACTCGAGCGGCAGGATAGCTTCGACCTTCCTCCAACGATTCGTTCAGTGCGACCAGACTTCACCTACCATTCCGAGCATTACTCACAACCGTTTCAATCCGCAAAGTTTACAAAAGCGCGTTTTGGATGCTCGACTTTTGTGCAACATCGCGACTATACTAGTCATTCAAAGGTACTTGAGAAAATTTGAAATGATTCAGCCGGTTTCTTCACACTCTCGTTGAACAGATTGCACAATCACTATGGCCCACGATCCTGCTCAATACTCCCCCGTCTTCAGCATCGACGTTTCCGCCGATGCGCCATCTAATAATATGACCCCCAGACCTGCGGAGGTGGGAGCGGCGTTGGTAGCATTGACGCGGCAATTGATCGAATCCCAACAAAGGCAAAATCAGCTACTCGACCAAATTCTGCAAGTGAATAAGCAGGTTTTGCAAGCCAGCAATCAAGCTAACTCGCAGAGGCAAAACGAACTTACTCAATGGCGGAACGCACATCCCAAATTGGTTCGATCTTGCAAGCAGGCATTAGAAACGTTGTCGAATGTTCAGACTGAGTTTCTGCAGAACCTCGCCGACGAAGTGGCCGATTCCAAGGACGCTTTGACGGATAGCGACTACGTTTTCGCCGAGTTCTTGGATCGTTATGGTCCCAGAATGGCCCATTTGAATGGCGTGCTTCAAGTGCTCAACCACCTCGGTGGTTAAAGTGTAGGCTGGCCATCGCGCTTGCTCGGTTTATTGATGAACTCGGCGTCTATTGTTGCAAGCTATTTGGTGAAGGGACATTGCAGCTTTCTTGTCCAAAACACCGCGCAAAAATAACCCAACGCGTAACGGACTGTTAATTTAGGTGATTTACAAAAATAGTAATTAGCCGATGGGCATTAGCCCCGGTTGTTGGCGGGTGAACCGACGCTAACGCGTTGCGGCTAATTAAATCAAAGAGCCGGTAGCGAGGAAATACGCGGAGTTCCTCGCTTGCGCGTCCGGTTATGAATAATACGGGCTAGCGATTGGTGGCCGACTTTGCTTTTGCTGACGATTGGCCAGAGGCCGACTTTATTGCTGCCTTGGTAACCTGCTCTTCGAGTCTAGCCGAGTAATCCATCACACTTCCTGCACCAGAAAAACCCACGACTACTTTGTCCCAAGCGAGTTCCTTGGAGATCATTCGGCCAGCATCCATGTCGAATTGGATGGTTCCATTACTTAATTGCTGAAGCACTTGTGCTTCTTCTTTTGGTTCAGAAATAGCGGTCAGCATTTCGCTTCGCACTGCAATTGTTGCCACGCCAGCACTGACTTTATCCAATCGGAACAGTTCACGAAATCTAACCGTCTTGATCGAACCATCGTCGCGACGAATTCGAAGCTCGCGAGGGACTTCCCAGGTTGCGCCGACGGCAATCGGCATTTTCGGGACTGGCAAAGTGATGTCACCCATTCCGAGGTTTGGCGGATTTGTATCATCGCTGCGTGCAACAATCATTCCTTGTTCGTCGATCGTGACTGTTGAAATTACCTTACCAACTGAATCTGCGGCAGCTTTGAATTGACGAGCGGGTTCGTCTCCGCTTTTCGAACTGAAACGAATTTCCGTTTCGGCCCCAATGCGTTGGGACATATCAATTTCAAGAATCTTGTATTCGAACGTCGTCTCGCCCTTTGCGACCCGCGTGACTTCCCATGTTTTTTGCGATACAGTTCGCGAGTGCGAATTTTGCTCCGTCGAATCGATCTTGGTATCGGTCTTGGCTAGGTGAGTGACTTCGCTGGAAATGACCATACCGGGTTGCAATTTGTAACGGAATAAGAATTCTTCTCCGCCGAGAGTTGACGGAGTCTCGGTCATTTCCTTGCGTTCAACTTTACGTAGTGGCGGCGTAGGCAGTTGGACTTGTGCTGTCGATTGCGAGTTTGTTTTTGCGCCGGTCCCCACAGGCGACACCTGCGACTCAGTTACTGGATTTTTCAAGTTGCTTTGAGCCGATACCGCAGGCTTGGTTTCGGGTCTTTTCGCTGGAGTTGGTGACTGGGCATCAGCAAATACAGTGTTCAGAAGAAAAAGTACTCCAGCTACTGCGATCCGGCGATTGCTATCAAACATTTCAAAACTCCACTCAAAATTCGGGACGGCGAAAGACATCCATACGACCATTGACTAGGACGAAAGCTACACAGACATGGTTGTTTAGCAAAGATGAGGCAGCTGCGTCAAGTGAGTCCAATTTTGGTCTCGTCGAAAAATGCGTCTGAAGCGATCTGCGATGTTCTAGCCCCAGACACGCGAAATTAAGTTGTGAGATGATCTGCAAAAGGACCAACAATAAGAAATACATTGTCGTTCTTGTCTGAAAATAGGCTTGACGAGAAATGAATTCGATCGTGAGTAGGAGTCAATTTCGAATGAAACTCACATACAATCGTCTTTCCATCGAAAACTACTTCTCGCTCTCTCATCGCTTTCGCGTTGCCATGAGTGTTGGGGCTCTCAGGGCTAATGTCGACGCGGCATTTCGCCCTTACATAGTTGCAAATGTCAGTCATTTGGCGCCCCTCAACTAGCTGTGAGAAGAAATCATCATTGATTGCAGCCAAGTGCACTACGATTGTTTCTCGAATTTCATCGTATTCCTGTCGAAGCCGTCGAATCTGTTTATCTATTTCCAAAGGGAATCGTAAACGAGGAAACGACAGGTGAACCCAATTCCGAAAACGATCTCTCGCAACTTCTTCGAAGCACATTGCAAATCGATAATATGGTTCGAGCTGCACATGTAGTCCCACGTGGAATACATCCGATGAGCTTGCGGCCACGGTAACAGTCGATCGCCCGAGACCTTCCAAAGGGAACGATGCAATAATCCCCACTGCAACATTTTTGAGAGCGTTCGCAGCCACGAACATGATGGATGCCGAGTCGGTGACTACACCATTGAAACAGATATCACCGTCGGGAATTTCGAAATCTTCTGCGTCCCATATGACGCACCGATTGATAGTTTGCAGAAGTAATACACGTTCGTCATGATCGATTAGACCAAGTTTGGCATCGTAAAGCAGGTCGCAAAATTTCACTCCCTCCACAACTTCGACATAATCGAGTTCGGAGCTCTTGAAAACTTGCTGTCGATGTTGATTATGAATCGTCGACAGTTGATCGTTTAGTCGTCGGATCACCAGCGGCAGATCAGCCACATGTCGAAAGCTCGATTCATCAAGGCAAAAGCCTGCCATTATTTCGAGCTCCGTTTAAGTTTCACAATTTCAGCCAGATCTTTTTCGGTTTGGTCGAAGAAGCCGGCGGGCCAAATGGAAAGTGAGCTGTCTCTCTTCACGGAGATTTGCTCACAAACAATACCTGCTTCATTTTGATCGAGGTAATGAATACGCACGTCGTTGGCAGCAATTTTTCCCATCGCGACAGCAAGACGAACACCGTTGAGAATGTGATCACTGTGAGTTTCTACAATTACCTGCGTGTTGGCACTCGCAACTTGGCAAAGAAACTGAGCGATTCTTGACTGCGATGCCGGGTGTAAATGAGCTTCTGGGCTATCGATAATGAACAGACCATTTTCACGACCAAGTAATCCACCCAGCAACACAGGGAGGCAGTAGCTTATTCCGAAGCCAACGTTGGTAGGCTTCAGCCATTCTGCCTCGATCCCTCCCTTCTTAATCCTCACACCAACGGCATTAGTGCCTGGACTAGTAACCGCCTTTAACTCAATGCCCGGAAAAATTTCATTTGCCCATCGTTGGAGTTGCGGTTGAAGTTGTTCCGGCAGTTTAGACTCTGGTTTGTCTACAAACCGCAATGCCTGCCGAACTATTTCGCGTTCATAGGTGGCCAGTACTTCCGCCGTGTATTCGCCACTGGTTCCGAGTTGTAAACAGTTATGGGGAGCGGACTGAATCTGTTGAATATCCCTCGGCCCGTCCCTCTCGGGTGACAAGTACGAAAAGTACCCGGTCTCGCGAGAATGGAAACAGGCAGCCTCGGTTGAGTCTACTTCATCGAAACTGAGAAAAAGTTCCTCTGCCCGGCTTGAGCCCACAGGGGCGCTAAGTCCGATGCGAGTTCCGTCTATCTGGAACTCGAAGGAAATGGAATCGTCCAACGCGTTCACGTGGAAAACATCGAGAACTTGCCCAAGGTCCTGCTTGAACAGATCGTTCAACTTGACATAAGCTGGCGTATCAGCACATTGAAAGACTTCACGAGCAATGAGAAACGCTTGTATCAAGCTGCTTTTGCCTACACCGTTCGCACCACAGAAGATATTCAGTTTTCCGAGCTCAAACTGCCCTTCACGAAAGCACTTGAAGTTACGAATCGCGATTCGATCAATCATTGGACCACCTGTTCCTTTAGGATCGTATCGACCGCTGAAAATCGATCGTCGATGCGTGACGACATATTCGTTGATGTCGTAATTGCATTGAGAAATGCGAAGTTAGTCGTCATCAGTTCGCGGGCGCTAGCAACGATTTGATCTTTATTGGCAATAAGTTGTTCCCACTTGAAGTCGGCTAGTAAGACACTCCAAGTATCGAATAACGCACGGTTGAAAGGATTTAGCCGATCTAAGTATTTATCCCACTTGCGAAAGGCGTGATTACCAAAAAGCTGCCACGCGTTTTGCATTGCTCGCACGAAGTCAGACTCCAATCGCAGTAAATCTAGTTCGCTGATTGTTCCGGTATCAATTTGCTTGGTGATATCGGTTAAAAATGAATCGAGCGTATCAAACTTGCCATAATCCTCTCGATTCCATCGAAATGCGACGAATCTTAGAACCACCTCGCGATCAACCATGCGCGGATGGTCTCTCAGCTTTTCACTGGTAGCCCACTGAAACTCTTTACACGATACCAGCCGCTGAATAAACTCTCGTGACTTTTTCTTGCTCATGCAGTGGCGAATTTCTTGGGCATTTAGTGGGCTGCCTCCCGTATTAATGCGCTTGAAGATGTCGAACTTAACTTGGTCTGGAGTTTGGGGATCGACAACGTTGGCGATGATCTGCGTCGAATATACTCTTCTGCTCCAAATAGCAGATAGTTTATCGAACTTCCTGCCTCCAACGTCTTTCTGCAAATACTCCAATCCATTCAAAACGAACTTGCCTGTCACAAAATCGTTGATTGTTGAAAGGCGTTGAAGACCGTCAACAACCTGCATAAGCCCTTGATCGTCAGAGCTAAAATAAAAGGCAGGTAAGGGAATTCGCAAAAGTATGGACTCGATGAGTCGTGATTTTTGCACTGGCCCCCAAACTTTCTTGCGTTGAAAGTCAGGAGCCAGCTCCAGATCTCCTTCGTGGATCATGTCCACAATATTGCGTAGCGAATAGGGTTTGGTATCAACGCGAATGGTCGTTGGGTCCCAAGGCCGAATGACATCCGATTCTTCGGTTTCATCAATGTGTCGCTCGAGTTCGACACCTGTTTGTTCATCGCCGTCTATTTCTTCGATGATCTCAAGTTTGTTGTCCGTCATTTGCAAGCCTACTTCAAAACATATGTTATGGTGGATTTCATGGTCGTCGGGTGAGTCGTCTGCATCGGTCGCCAATGTTATGATACTCAGAATGGTTACCTACCAAATTCGCTACTCCTCCAGATCGAAAAGAGAACGAGGTGTCGCTTTCGTCATCAAGCGATTGATCGATGCCGACTGGTGCATCGTGATGGACATCTTTCATAATCTGGCGACGCAGGCGCCCAGCTAATTGGTTCGGGTACCTCTAGGCGTTTTCTGCAGACGTGAACTATATCGTACTCGATTAACTGGGAGCCGAATGTACCGACTTCCCACCCTCGCCTTTGGTTTCATCACTTTTGATCGGAAACGCTGCCTCTAAAGTACAAAGCCAGTGTTGAAAAGACTCTCTAGCAGAGACAACTGACAATTAGTAAGTTGTTCTTTTGCAAGTAGAAGCTTTGTGGCAATCAAAAGTGCTAACCCTCCGGATCGTCCAATAGGGCTTGGAGTCGCTCAGCGAGCGGTGGCGGAAAACGTACCGGCCAGCTTTTGCTGATGAGGCCTACTCCAATCAGATCCAATAGGTGGGTTTGGTCTTTTCTACGGTAGCTGTTCAGTTTCATACCCACTAGTTCCGAAAGGTCGACGATGCGTTTGCCATTGATGAGCATGACATCGTCGGTGTCGGGGGCGGGAGTTGCGTAGCTCTCACGGACTTTACGACCCGCAAGCAGCACATGGATTCCTTGACTCGGTTTTCCGTCAGGGCCGTCTAGAAAAACCGTGATCCCCATGGCGGCATCCCGATGAAATCCGACTCGCAGCAGAGCGTCTTCAGCACGCGATAAGTCCTCTTCACGTAGTAAAAGATCGACGTCTTGCGTATTCCGCACCGCGCCATCATCGATGGTCGCCACCCAAGCCGCCACGGCGTGCCCTCCGATGACAGCATAAGGTACCTGCGACTCTTCCAGCGCTCGGCAGGCACGCTCCAACCTTTCGCGTACTTTTTCCACGGCTCCAAACATCCTATCAAAGACAAATGGTCCTTGCTCACGAACAAGCTCATTCAATTGTTCTGGGGTCATGCCTGCATTCTACTCCAATTCCCTGTCGCGCGCCCAGCACGAAGTCCGTGTCGACTATTCCAAGTTTTGGTTTCTTCCGCATGAACAGTACCGTGAACTCTGGATCATGATAAAACGCGAGAGAAAAACGCGAGCGACGGGCGAAAAGAGTGTGCAAAGACAGAACCAGCGCTGTCCGATAGAATAGTGTTCGGGCGACTGGCAAATCTGGGCGAGTAGATTACTCACTTATCTTTCTCCAGTCGCGTTACCCAAGCCTACGAATCGAAACGCTGCATGGTTGCTGTCGAACAATATCTCAAACCCGAACTCGCTGCTCAAATCAAGAGGCTCGATTTGCGAGCCCAAATGATTGTGCGCGGGTTTCTCCAAGGTATGCACGCAAGCCCCTACCATGGGTTTTCCGTCGAATTCAGCGAGCATCGTCGCTACGCACATGGCGACGACCCTAAGGATATCGACTGGCTTGCTTATGCCAAAACAGATAAGTATTACGTCAAGAAATTCGAATCTGAAACCAACGTTACCGGTTACATGGTCATGGACTTGAGCCAGTCGATGGGCTACACGTACCGACAGCAGTTGACCAAATTCGACTACTGCATCTGTTTGGCTGCCGCGCTCTCCTATCTAATGCTGATGCAGAAAGATCCGATCGGTCTGGTTACGTTCGATAAGAAAATCAGAGCCAGTATTCCTCCACGATCGCGGCGTGGGCAATTCTCCGCCATCTTGAGCCAACTCACCAAACTCAAGACCGCTGGCGAAACCGAACTGCGAGCACCGATTATGCAATTGGCAGCGATGCTTCGCCACCGCTCGCTCGTAATGCTGATGAGCGATTTACTGGCGGATGTTCAATCAACCCTTGATTCCATTCGGATGCTGCGACACGCGGGCCATGACGTGATTGTCTTTCATGTCCTCGATGAAGCCGAAGTGACTTTTCCATTCGATGGTCTAGTGCAGTTGACCGACCCAGAATCGGGTCAGTCGTTGAGTGTGAATGCCGACGACATTGGCCAAGAGTATCGCGAGAACATTCGCAAGTTTCGAGACGAGCTGAAACGCGGATTCAACGAAAGCCGTATCGACTACGTACCACTCGATACGAGCATGCCGTACGATAAAGCGATCACCGAATACTTACTCAGCCGCCGCAATCGCTTTTAAGTTCGGAGCGCCCGCAAAAAATGACGTTCCTGCATGTGACACTATTGATTGGCGGCTTGGCTGCGATTGCACCCGTCTTGCTACATATGTTGGGACGACGGCAGCCCAAACCCATCATCTTCCCAGCAATTCGATTTGTGCGACAAACGGCCATCAC